>JAEYWA010000160.1 GCA_023431385.1 Bacillota bacterium
TCATACCGATAATTTTGTTATAACATTTACGAATTATCCGGGAAAAAACGATTACATTCCTTTAAAGGAGGTGAAAATAAATGGCAGTAAAGATACGTTTAAAGAGAATAGGTGCTAAGAAGAACCCTTTCTACAGAGTAGTAGTTGCTGATTCAAGATACCCAAGAGACGGTAGATTCATTGAAGAAATAGGTACTTACAATCCTGTTGTTGACCCAGCTCAGGTTAACATTGATTCTGAAAAAGCTCAGAAGTGGATTAAGAATGGTGCACAGCCTACTGATACAGTTAAGTCACTTCTGAAAAAGCAGGGTATAATCGGTTAATTCGATTAACGGGACGATAATGGGGGTTAGTGTTAACCTCCAATAGTACCTTTGCCGGCTGTGGAGGCTTAATGGCTTCCAACATATGCCTTTGTATATGGAGGTTAGCTTGAAAGACTTCGCTAATGCTCGTCTTACAATACTAACCTATGAATTTATGGCCGTGCGAAATATCCAAAGTATTGTTAATGAAAACTATTTACAAACACTTTAGTGTTTGCAATACTTTGAAAGCGCACATGGCCAATTAACCTCCTTTATTCGCCTTATAGCGGATATGGGAAACATTTTCATAAACATTTTGTGGCCGCTTTATCGGCTCATGGAGGTTAATATGAAGTTATTACTTGAAAACATTGCGAAAGCTTTGGTGGATTACCCCGATGAGGTTTTTGTCAATGAAATTCAAAATGAAAAGTCAATTATTCTTGAGCTCAAAGTATCCAAGGATGATATGGGCAAAGTAATAGGAAAGCAGGGCAGAATTGCCAAGGCTATCAGGACTGTTGTCAAGGCTGCTGCAGTCAAAGACAACAGAAGAGTGGTTGTTGATATTATTCAATAGAACATTTTTAATATTATGCAAAAAGAAGGGGGCTTAAGGCCCTTTTCCTTTATTTACTGATAGAAATGACTTGTTTCTCGTACACTATAGGTTTGTAGTTTGTTTTGTATCCGTTAATCATTTAGTCGGGGAAAATGTAATAGGATGAATCACGGCTTAAAATGGAGGCAATATGTTAGAATATTTGATTGTTGGACAATTGGTAAATACTCATGGAGTTAAGGGAGAGTTGAAGGCCACAGCGCTGACAGATGATCCTAACAGATTTAGAAAACTAAAATGGGTTTATATAGATAAAAACGGTAAGTTTGAAAAATTTGATATTACTGGGGTCAAGTTTTTTAAGCAGTTCGTTATCCTTAAATTCAGCAATGTTGATACCATAGAGGAAGCTGAGAAGCTAAAGGGCTTGTATATGAAAATAGATAGAGCCAATGCTGTCAAGCTTCCGAAGGACACTTTTTTCATAACCGATATCCTTGGTATGAGTGTATTTGATGAAGACAATACTCTTCTCGGAAAGCTGGTTGATGTAATCCAGACCGGGAGTAATGACGTTTATGTAGTCAGGAATGCTGAGGGAAATGAAATACTGATACCAGCCCTAAAGAGTGTTGTTAAGGAAGTATCCCTTGAAGATGGCAGAATATCAGTAATACTACCGAAAGGATTGTTGGATTGATGAAGTTTGATGTTCTTACACTTTTTCCAGAAACCTTCGAACTGGTCATGAAGAAAAGTATAATGGGTCGAGCTCAGGAAAAGGGTTTGATAGAAATTAATGCCATTAACATAAGGGACTATACCAAGGATAAGCACCGAAAGGTTGATGATTATCCTTTCGGTGGCGGAAATGGAATGGTTATGATGTGTCAGCCTGTATTTGACGCATACAGAGCTATAACAGAAGGTGTTCCCAAAAAACCGAAAGTTATTTTTATGAGTCCTCAGGGCCGTGTACTTACTCAGCAAATAGCCTTAGAGCTTTCCGGGGAGGAGCATCTGATCCTTTTATGTGGTCATTATGAGGGAATTGATGAAAGAATAATCGAGGAACTGGTGGATGAGGAAATATCAATCGGAGACTATGTACTTACCGGGGGAGAACTTCCTGCCATGGTACTTATTGACTGCGTAAGCAGACTTATACCGGGAGTTCTGTCAAATGAGGGTTCTTTCAGTGATGAGTCTCATTTTAACGGACTGCTTGAATATCCTCAGTATACCAGACCGGCTGAATATGAAGGAAAGTCTGTTCCTGAGATATTGTTATCAGGACACCATGCAAACATAAAAAAGTGGAGAAATGAAAAGTCCCTTGAGAGAACAAGGGAAAAACGTCCTGATCTGTTTGAGGTATATAAGCAAAAGACCTAATAAAAAGCGTCGAAAGCTACTGAATTTTATCCAAATTTATGTTATAACTAATGAATTTAATACATTAAAAAAAGCATGTTCTTAATAGGACATGTTTTTTTTATAAATATGAATAAATAAATAGAAACTTCTATATTATTAATAACAGGATAAAAAAATTTAATAAATTAATAAAATAGTGTGCGACAGAGATATTACGTTAACACGTTAAAGAGTTGCATTGACAGGCTACTAAAAAGATACTAGAATAAAAAAACAATATTTATGTTAATAAGGGGATTTAATTATGAAAAAGAAGCTTAGTATGTTAATGGCTGTTTGCCTATTGGTTTCAGGCGTAACAGCTTGCGGAAATAAATCCGTTGGACAAAATGAAAATGAAATCAAAATTGGTATCAACTATGAATTATCAGGTGGGGTTGCCTCATATGGACAGAGTTCGGTTGACGGCATAATGCTGGCTATTGATGAAATCAATGCAGCTGGTGGTGTTAACGGCAAGAAGATAGTTACAGTAAAGTATGACAATAAGTCTGAACCAGCAGAAGCTATAACGCTAGCCAATAAACTTATTTCCCAGGATAAAGTGCTTGCAATTCTTGGGCCCGCTACCTCAGGTTCCTTTAAATCGGAAATCTCCGTTGCTGAAAAGAAAAAGGTTCCTGTTATAAGTGGTTCAGCAACAGCAGATGATGTTACTGTTGACAAGGCAGGTAAGAAAGATTATGCCTTCCGTATTTGCTACACTGATTCCTTCCAGGGGACAGCAATGGCTAATTATGCTTCAACTAAATTAAATGCAAAAAAAGCTGTTCTCGTTAAAGATAGTTCAAGTGATTATGCAAAGGGATTAGCTGAGAACTTTATAAAGACCTTTACAGCTGCCGGAGGCTCAATAGTTGGTGAAGAAGCTTACGTGGCAAAAGACAAGGACTTTAATGCTATTTTGACAAAAATAAAGAGTCAGGATTTTGATGTTATATATCTTCCTGGTTACTATGAAGAAGCTGGTTTGATAATCAAACAGGCCCGTGCCCTTGGAATAGATAAGCCCATACTTGGTGCAGATGGTTTCGATTCACCTGATTTAACCAGCTTGGCCGGTGCAAGTGCTCTGACAAAGGTATACTTTACAAACCATTACTCATCACTTGATAAAGACCCTGCTGTAATAAAGTTCATTGATGACTTTAAAAAGAAATATAATAAAGAACCAAATGCTTTTAATGCATTGGGCTATGACTTGGCAAAATTCCTGGTGGATGGTATTAATCGAAGTGAGAAGCTTGACAGTGAGTCAATCAAAAATGCACTTGCTGCAACAAATGACTTCAAAGGAGTTACAGGTTCTTTTAGTATTGATGAAAACCATAATCCTGTAAAGGATATAGTTGTTATCGGCCTTGAAAACGGCGTTCAGGCTACAGCAGAGAAAAGCGGTAAATAATCAAAAAAACGAGATAATAGATATTGATTTAGATTTTACAATGATGTAGGGGGGATAATAATATATCGCCCTTACTTCTGTGTATACACCTAACCGGAACAGAATAAGGGGGAAGTGGATTGGATAATTTTTTACAGCAGGTAATTAACGGAATATCCCTTGGTAGTATATATGCCTTAATAGCGCTGGGTTACACCATGGTCTACGGTATCATTAAGCTGATAAATTTTGCTCATTGTGATGTGTATATGCTTGGGGCATATATTGGATACTTTTGTATGACCTCATTAAAACTGGGTGTATTTCCCTCCTTGGTAATAGCCATGCTGGTATGTACCATAATTGGGGTCTTAATTGAGAAAATAGCATATAAACCGTTACGTAATGCAACAAGAATTGCTGTTTTAATAACTGCAATCGGGGTATCTCTTTTTATTGAGTATGGAACAATGAGAGTTGTAACGGCTAATGTTCGTGCCTATCCTGAAATGACAGGCTGGCTGGCTGATTCTTTCAAGGTTGGAAACATGACAATTACAGCTCAGCAGATATTAATAGTGGCGAGCACTATTGTATTAATGGGTTTACTGCAGTTTATAGTTAAAAAAACTAAAGTAGGCAAGGCAATGAGAGCAGTTTCTCTGGATAAGGACGCTGCAGAATTAATGGGTATAAACGTTAATTCAACTATCTCCTTTACATTTGCAATTGGTTCAGCATTAGCAGGTGCAGCAGGTGTTTTGGTTGGTATATATTACAATTCCATTGACCCGTTAATGGGTGTAATACCAGGACTTAAGGCCTTTGTAGCAGCAGTTTTCGGAGGTATTGGCATTATTCCTGGAGCTATGATTGGCGGATACTTTATTGGAACAGTAGAAGTTTTTGTATCTGGCTATGGCAACTCGTTATATAAAGATGCAGTTGTATTTGCAATTCTTATAATAATTCTTATTGTTAAGCCAGCCGGACTGCTTGGCAAGAATACCAAGGAGAAGGTGTAACCATATGAAAAATATACTTAATCATAAAGCACTTCAAAAATTTATAATAATTTTAATCACTTATGCAATAGTTCAAGGGCTAATAACTGCAGGGTTTATTGACGACTATATACAAACCACCCTGGCTACTATTTGTATCAATATAGTTCTTGCTGTCAGCTTAAATCTCATTACAGGCTTTACTGGACAGTTCTCATTGGGACATGCCGGATTTATGTCAATTGGTGCATATGTGTGTGCGATTATAACTATAAATAATCCTACTACTATGGGATTTATAGGAGGTATAATTGCTGGAGCTGTTGCCGCAGCATTCATTGGAGCCCTTGTAGGGCTGCCTACCTTGAGACTTAGAGGTGATTACCTTGCAATTGCAACCCTGGGTATGGCCGAAATAATAAAAATCATATTTTTGAACCTGGATATTACAAACGGAGCCGCAGGACTTCAGGGAATTCCCCAGTTTGTAAACTGGACCTGGTTGTTTTTCTTTACCGTCGTTTCGGTAGTAATAATAGCCAATTTCTTAAAATCCTCCCACGGACGTGCATGTATCTCCATTCGAGAGGATGAAATTGCTGCCGAATCTATGGGTGTCAATACCACAAAATACAAAGTAATCTCGTTTACCATGGGGGCTTTTTTTGCAGGAATAGCCGGAGGACTCTATGCTTCCTATTTCTATTTCCTCAAGCCAGACATGTTTGGGTTCCTGAAATCGGTGGATGTATTGGTTATTGTTGTTCTGGGTGGCCTTGGAAGTATTTCGGGTTCAATAATAGCCGCAATATTGCTGGCAGTTATTTCAACCTTTTTACAATCCTTTTCTGATGTACGTATGATAATATATGCGCTGCTGTTAATTATATTAATGCTGTTCAGACCTCAGGGGCTATTGGGTTCAAAAGAAATTTCATTATCCGTCTTCAAAAAGATCGGAATCAAGTCAAAACGCCCAAAGGAGGAGGTTTAATATGGCTATATTGACTGTAAAAGATCTGACCAAATCCTTTGGCGGCTTGACAGCTGTTTCAAAGGTAAATATAGAATTACAGCAAGGAGAACTGGTAGGACTTATAGGACCAAACGGTGCCGGAAAGACTACAGCCTTTAACCTTCTGACCGGTGTTTATGAACCGACGGCAGGTACAGTTACTTTGGCTAAGAAGGGTGTCCAAAAAGATATTCAAGGTATGAAGCCTTATAATGTATGTAAGGAAGGTATGGCGAGAACCTTTCAGAATATTCGTCTATTTAAGGATCTGACAGTTCTGGACAATGTACGTATTGCTATGAATCAAAACGTTAAATACGGCTTAATATCTTCATTCTTTCATCTTCCGGCGTATGTTAAGGCCGAGAAGGAATTGGAGAAAAAAAGTGTTGAGCTTTTACAAATATTCCATCTTGAGGGTAAGAAGGATGAACTGGCAAAGAACTTACCATACGGTGAACAGAGACACCTTGAAATAGTAAGAGCTCTTGC
>JAEYWA010000227.1 GCA_023431385.1 Bacillota bacterium
CGGAGCTGGATGCCTTAAGAAGCCAGCTTCATGCCCTGGACGGCGAAATCGGCAGACAGGAAAGCAGCATTCGTTTAAGCGAAGAGAAAATCAGCCATCTTGAAGCCAATAACAAAACCTATGGTGAGGATATTGGCGTTATCCAGGAGCGCCTGAGCCAAATTCTGGCTGAAACAGAGAAAAAGAAAAAACGCCTGGTACAGCTGGACAGGGACGGGCAGCACTTCCAGGGCCTTTTAAAGGAAGCGGAGGACGAGCTGGCAGCCATTGTGGCCAAGCTGGACGAGGGCGAACGGGCGGTGGAGGAGGCCAAAAGCCAGGTAATGGACAAGCAGGATAGCCTGTCCGATTCCAGGATCCGTCTCAACAATCTTAAAAACGACCTTGAAAACTTTAAAAGGCTGAAAGGGCGCATAGGCGATGAAATCCGCCAGTCCATCCTTGAAAAGGACCGGGAGAATATGCAGAAGGAGGACCTGGATGCCGCCCTTCGTAAAACCCGGGAGCAAATCCGCAAAACCAAGGAAGCCATTGAGGAAAGAGAGCAGCAGCTTAAGGAAGATAGAAGCAGCCTTGAAGAGATCCGGCGGGAAGCGGATGGGGCCAGAAGGGATATTCACGCCCAGGAGTCCAGGCACCGTGTTTTAAAGGATATGGAGCAGAGCCTTGAGGGCTACAGTCACAGCGTCAAGGCCGTCATGCAGGCGGCAGGCCCCGGAAAAAGTCTGGGAACAGGTATCTATGGCCCGCTGGCTCAGCTTATAAGGGTGGGGGCCAAATATGAGACAGCTGTTGAAATCGCTCTTGGCGGAGCGCTTCAAAACATTGTCACCGACGATGAATACAGTGCTAAACGCGCCATTGACTATTTAAAAAGCAACCGTTTGGGCCGGGCCACCTTCCTTCCGGTTTCCTCTGTTAAGGCCAGAAATCTGGAGCCCTATTTGTTAAACGGAGCCAGGTCTATGACAGGCTTTGAGGGGCTGGCAAGCGACATGGTGGAGTGTGAGGGCACCTTTTCAGGCGTTGTGTCAAACCTTCTTGGCCGGACGGTGGTAGCCGATACCATGGATTCTGCCATTGCCATGGCCCGGCGCTTTGACTACGCCTTTCGCATTGTCACTCTGGACGGCGAGCTTTTAAATCCCGGCGGCTCCATGTCGGGCGGAAGTACCAACCAGAAATCCTCCAGCTTAATCGGCCGTCAGCGTATGATTGAGGAGCTGGCCGCGGGCCTTCGCCGGTCAGAGGTCCGCTTGAAGGAGCTTGAGGCCCGGCTTGCCGCAAAGGAGCAGGAGCTTAAAAGCCATGCCCAGGAAGCGGAGAACCACCGTAAAATTCTGTCCGAGCAGGAGCTGGTGCGGCTTAGAGATGAGAGTCAGCTTATTCGGGTAAATGAAACCATAAAGAAAATTATAGCCCGCACCGAAATGCTGCGGCAGCAGGATGAAGAGCTTTTGGGCCAGATGGAAGGCGTAAAAGCCGAAAGCGGGGAGGAGTCCGTCCGTACCCAGGCTCTGGAAACGGCTATCCAGGAGCTTAAGGCTCTTATTTCGGAGCATCAGTCCAGAAACAAGGGCGAGCAGGAGAAAAGAGACATTCTCCATGGCGAAATCAACGATTACCGGGTTTCTGTCAATTCCGTGCTGGAAAGCCGAAACAATGTGGAAGAACAGCTTCAGCACATGGAAGAAGAGAAAAATGGCATTGAGGGAAATATGGCCCGCCGGGAGGATGACCGGAAGCGAAACCTGAAGCGCATTGAGGAGCTTAAAGCGGAAATTGAGGGCTTTAAGGGCCGTATCGAGCGACTTAACGAGGAAAAGACGGGGAAGGCCCTTAAATTTGAAGGCTTGTCGGAGGAGCTGAAGCTTCTGGAAGAAGAGCTTTCCGGTATGCTGGAAAAGGTGACCGAGCATAATGAAGCCATACTGGCCCTCCAGGAAGAGCAGGGCAGGCTGGAGGCCAGGCAGGCCAAGATGGAGGCTGAGCTGGAAACAGTTCAGAACAAGCTTTGGGATGAATACAGCCTGACCTACGGAACCGCCCAGGAGCTTCGCAGTCCTGTGGAAAACCCGAAGGCTGTCCAGAGCCGGATTAATGATTTAAAAAGCCGCATCCGGGCATTAGGTACCGTCAATGTGGCTGCAATAGAAGATTATGCCCGTACCCGTGAGCGTCATGGCTTTATGAAAACCCAGTATGATGATCTGGTCCAGGCAGGGGAGAAGCTGAGCCGGGTTATTCATGACATTACCCTTGTTATGAAAAAGCAGTTCGTGGAACAGTTTGAGATTATTAACAGGAATTTCAGCAGTGTGTTTAAGGAACTCTTTGAAGGAGGCTTTGCCGAGGTGCAGCTGTCGGATGGGGAAAACGTTCTGGACAGCGGTATTGATATCATAGTCCAGCCTCCGGGCAAAAAGCTCCAGAACATGATGCTTTTATCCGGCGGAGAAAGAGCCATGGTGGCCATTGCCCTTATATTTGCCATCCTTAGGATGCGTCCGGCACCCTTTTACATTCTTGACGAAATTGAGGCATCCCTTGACGATGCCAATGTGTATAAATTCGCCGATTATATCGGAAAATTTACAGATAAGGTGCAGTTTATAGCCATTACTCACCGCAAGGGCACCATGGAGGCGGCCGACACCCTGTACGGCGTGACCATGCAGGAGCATGGTGTTTCAAAGGTGGTTTCCATGCGCCTGGAGGAAAACCTCCGCAACAACGCGGGCTGAGCGGATATATCCGCCGCTTGGGGTGCTGGACGGAAAAACCTGTACTGCAGCGCGGCAGATTAATACAATGCCTTTGCCGCTTTAAATGAGAGCATCGGGGGAGTAAACGGCAACACCGCATTTCCCCCAATTGAAAGGAGACTAGGAATGGGCCTTTTTGATAAATTAAAGGATGGACTTAAAAAAACGAGGGAATCCATCACCCACCGCATTGATCAGGTTCTGGTAAGCTTCGGTAAAATTGACGAGGAGCTTTTTGAGGAACTGGAGGAAATACTCATTACTTCCGATATAGGTATGGAAACCTCTCTTTCAATTATCAACGAGCTTAAGGAAAAGATTAAAAAGGAAAAAATCACCGATGCCCGCGGGGTCAGGGAAGCCATTAAAGCCATTGTGGCGGAGCGGTTGAGAGCAGGAAAGGACAAGGCGGGATTAAAGCTTGCAACAAGGCCATCGGTTATCGTAATCATCGGTGTCAACGGAGTGGGTAAAACAACCTCTATAGGGAAGATATCCCATGAACTTAAGGAGCAGGGCAAGAAGGTTATTGTAGCTGCTGCCGACACCTT
>JAEYWA010000068.1 GCA_023431385.1 Bacillota bacterium
AAGTGCGCTCAAAATCCACAAAATCGGGAATTCACTACAGAGTAATCAACAATTTAACAACAATAACAATTGGAGCAAAAGAAAGGAGCATCGCTGACTACCTTTTAAGTAGTTTTGCGACACTCCCGTCTTTTTTATTCCAAATATAAACAGAGCACATTGTACAAGAATCTAAAAAATGTTACACTGATTAAGAAATTAAACTGGGAATATTAGGAGTAGTATATAATGGAGCATAAGAAACAAGTTCTTATACTTTATCATTCAGGCGCAGGAAGCACTAAAACAATAGCTGAAATATTTTATAAATTACTTCGGAAATATTCAACTGATATTGTCGCAATAAATCTGGATTTTGAATATAAAAGGCTAGAAAATTATGAGTTACTGATCTTTGCCTTTCCTACATATCATTGCAGTCCCTCAATTTCAATGAGCGAATTTATTAGGAATATGCCTGTATATGAAGTTCCGAAGAAAGCATACGCACTTACAACATATGGACTGTATCCGGGTAATACCCTAAGAGAATTCAGCAAAATGTGTCAGTCTAGAAATATCAATATATGCGGTTATACAGGCTATAGATCGCCTGCAACCGATGGTGCCCTGCTCCTTTCTCACATAACATTTATGTTTAATTATGAAAAGAGAATTATTAACAAGTTAAAGACAGACATACAATTAGTTGAAGATATTATCCTTGATAGAGTATACAGGCCTTCGTATCCCCCATTTAAACTTTATTCAATATTTAATTATCCAAATAAAGTATTAGGAAAGCGTCATAAGCATAGGTTTTCGGTTTTAGCAGAACACTGTATTAATTGTAATAAATGCATAAGCAATTGTATGAGGAAGTGCTGGAGCGGTCAGGAGCTCCCTCAGCACAGTGTTCAGAACTGCGAATTTTGCTTTCGCTGTGTACACCACTGTCCAACGAGTGCAATAGTTTTATCTACAAAAACATATAAGAAATCAAAGCTCAATGAGAGTTTCTATATTAAATTAAAAGAAAAGATACTTGAAGACTTAAAGGAGGAGTAAAATGTTGCCTTTTAACATTAAGATAAATTTAGTTGAAAACAAGTGTATAAGCTGCGGACTTTGTGTAAATACCTGAAAAAGAATATTTAACAAAGGCAGCCTCTGTTGCACCCAAGGGCGGCCATAGTCCAAATATCAGGAATACAGGTGTAATTATTCTTGAGAATAATGAACTCATAGTAGAATTAATTAATTACACTTATGATTATATTATTACATTGAAAAAGAAGTTTTCCTCAGTGGTTATGCAAATCCCAAAAGCCTCTAATGTAAATTTTAGAGATAGTATCAACGGTACTATTGAAAGAATCGATTTAATTTTAAAAGCAAAAGAAGCTAACCTCAATATGCTTACATATGACAGCCCTAATATAATATTGCTACACTGTGAAAAAAACAGTCCCATTTCAAGAGAGAACCTGACAGTAATGGAATATCAACTCATGCTGTGTGCAGAAGCTCTAGGTTTAGGAACATGCTTTTTAGGTTGGTTAAGCTTTGCATTACAATCATATAGAATAAAAAAATCTCACAAATTGGAATCTATTTACAAGTCCTTAAATATCCCTCATGGACGAGAAATAGTTGGAGTATTCTCTATAGGTAAGAAAATACCTGGTTATAAGAAGTTAAAGAGTCGCGATAATGTTGGTGTTACGACTATATAGCATTAAATGGCATTGTATTTTCTAAGTACGACGATGTCATTTTTTAATCGCTTGCCCAAAAATAAAAACACAGAGATGGTGACAAATAATATTTAAAAGAATTTAATAAATATACCATCCGTTAAGATAATTACCTCAAAACTATATTTAAGTGTACGAAGTCTTAGGATTATCTAAAAAGGAAAGCACCTCATACACTCAAATATTAATTGAAGTTAGAAAAAAGATTTCAGTCGATTGTTCAAAGGATGGCAGAGCATCAATAGATGAAATTGCCTATATTTCAGGTTTCTCTGAGGCAAGTGCCTTTCACAGGGCATTTAAAAATGGACTGGTCTGACTCCAAATGAATACAGAATCAGTCGTGGTTATTAGGAAATCGCTTTTTAGCAACAAGAATATATGATAGCGGTATGCCACACCCGCTTAAGTTTTGCGCCGACCCTGAAATATCATGGTCAAACTCCTTAAGCTTTACAGTAATTAAATTATTGGATACCATTGAATTTATTATTGCCGAAAGACTGTGCGAGTAACTACAGAAGGTTTTTGAGTCGTAGGCTTCATTACACATATATCCCATACCGCTATTCTCAATCCAAGGGTCGTTTCTGAAATATGAATTTACAAGCTTGTTAGGCGCATTATCATCATAGTTATCTTCACCTTCAAAGGCAAGCATATTTACAACAGGGTGCATTTCATTGATTATTAGCATTCCCCCTTCTTTCAAACAAAGAGAAACTTTATCAAAAAATACAGATAAATCCTTAAACCAGGTTAATGCTCCAATAGTGATAAAAATGAAGTCAAAACTGTTATAGTATTCCTGGTTAATTTCTAAAATACTCGTTGCTACAAACTTACAGTTGAGATTTATTTTAATTGAAATATCGTTTGCCCAGGCAACCATATTTTCAGCTATATCAAAGCCTACTCCCTTTTCTGCTCCGAACTTCATAAGCGCCATTAATTCTCTGCCATTATTGCAGCAAAATTGACCGATCGTCGTTTTTTTCAAATCAAAGGCTGATAATTCATCTACAAGCTCTTTCTGTAAAAAAGGATAACTCTCTTCCTGTAATCTTTTAATTATGTCTTCGTACCATCCGGGAGCACGATGTTCAAAAGCTTCTTCCCACGCTTCCTTGTTAGACATTATGTAATCCATGATTTTTCCTCACTTATTAATAAATATTTTTGGATGCCTTCTCTGTAATATGCTTTTCTAACATTATTAACCATTTTAACATTTGACTGACATTATTTCAATGTACAAGTAAATTTAGGTATTAGAAGGATTTTGTTATCATAAGAGTAAAAATATCATGTCGTAAGTAACCACTCCGCCCTTATATTGAATATGTTATCTTAAGGCAGTTTTCGTAAATATAGTGTACCTCCATTAATTTTGCAAATATGGTTAAACTTTATTTAGGACTTAATAACTACTCTTACTTACAGTTGTTTACATCTAATGGTCTAGGTTGCTTCCCGTCAATATCTGTATAACCATAATCAATGGCAATTTGTGAGGCAGTCATTTTTAAACCACTCTTTTTCAAAATATTATTATCAGAAGCCAATGCAGCAATTGCCATACCTATGAATTCTGGAGATTCAGAATTGCTTAAATCAAAATATTCTGATGCTTTTAATACCGATTCCGTTCTAACAAGTCCAGGATAGATTGTAACTACACTAATATTATGTTCATTCAATTCATATGCCATAGTTTCTGTTAATTTATTAGTTGCTGATTTCGCCATTCCATATGAAACTCCCATATCATTTCTTTCTGCTGACCAAAATGAAATATTTACAATTAATCCAGTTTTATTATTTATCATATGTGGAATTGTATAATAACTTGTAACATAATGTGCTCTAACACCAGATGTAAATGCTTTATCAAAGCGACTTAACGGAGCAGTCCAAAACCCATTTTCTTCCCAAAATGGCGTTCCATCATTAAAGTATTCATACCCACCCCATACATTATTTACAAGAATATCAATTTTCCCTTGCTCAGCAATTATGCTTTCCAGCACTGCGTTGGTTTGTTTATCATCAGTGTGGTCGCATTTAATCCCATATCCAATACCATTATTATCTCGTATCTCTTTTTCCGTTGCCGAAATACATCCGCCGAGATTAACGGCACCTTGAAATTCAACCTCTGTTCTACCAGTAAAATAAACAATAGCACCTGCCTTCGCAAGAGCAATCGCAATTCCTTTTCCAATACCTCTGGTTGCACCTGTTACCAATGCTACTTTTCTTTCAATCTTTTGCATACAATTAACCCCTCTTATTCAATCTGAATATTTAATATTAAACTTTTGATGGTCTCTTTTATAAGAGCTGCCTTAGCATATATATTTACGGACATACCTCTAAGATGACTGTTAACTCATATCCAAACCCTCTCATGGTAAGAGTTTATATGTTGAATATGAATTCCCACTTACTCATATAAACCACCTCTCAGAACTTATGTTCGATATTAGTATAACATATCTTATAAATATTACAATAATTACTTAAACCACTTAACTTTAATTAGCATTAAAGCTTCTTCACAAGCTATCCAAAATTCACTCTTATCATTATAATAAAACCTCCAATTCAGGATCTTATCAGTGTAACCCGAGGATGGAAACCATTCAGATTAAGCTTTTTCCCCAAGTCCCTTTATGACTTGTGGCACAGTCCCATCAGCTTCAAAAACAACTCAAGCTATATTATCATTGTGATAAGCCATTAACAAATTACTGCAATCAAATATTGCATATTTATACAACACAACGTATAATAATACATAAACAGCTAGGAGGTAAATAACTATGAAACACTTTATTTCTCTGATAGATTATTCTCATTATGAATTATCAGAAATATTGAACAGAGCAGATTATTATGAAAAGGCATGGAAAGATAATAAGATGCCAAAAAGCCTACTTAATAAAAGAGTGGGTCTATGGTTTTACGGCAATGGTTTCAGGAATAGGCTTGCCTTTGAACTCGGTTCAAAAGAAATGGGGGCTTCAGTTTCGTATATTCCAGGAGATTTAGGTATTCATGAACCCCTTGAGGATGTCGGTTACTACCTTCAGAACTGGTATTCTCTGCTGATAATTAGAGCCAAAAGCCATCAGGCCCTGACTTTTCTCTCCAAATATATAAGTATCCCGATTATTAATGCGCGAACCGATTTCAACCATCCTTGTGAAATAATGGGTGATTTACAATTCATCAGAAAATATCGAGGTTCTCTTGATGGGCTGAAGGTTATTTTTGTAGGAGAATTATCAAATATTTGTATGAGTTGGTTTGAAGCGGCTGTAAAGTTTCCAATAAGCGTAACGCAGGTAGCTCCTGAGAATTATTTAGCAGATGCAGAAATAATTAATAACATGAATCGTTCTGCACTTGGGAGTATAAATACCTCTACTGAACTTGAGCCGTTACTATGTAAGGCAGATTTAGTTTACACCGACTGTTGGCCTAAGTCAGATGATAATCAAAGGACTGAACAGATCAAGAAACAGTTTCTGCCATATCAGGTAACTAAAAAGCACCTTTCACTGCTGCATAGGAAAGCAATGTTTCTTCCATGCCCACCTGTTACACGGGGAGAAGAGGTCTCCGACAATGCCATGGCTTCAGAATTGTGCCTGAATTACATGGCTAAAGAATATCTGTTACATTGTCAAAATGCCATAATGGAAAAGATAATGAGTGAACAAAATTAACTGCTCACTCATTATCTTCTCTTGGTTGTTTATTTGATTTTGGGAGTTTCCATGCCAAAACAAAACCTTTTACTCCAAAGTAAACGAAGCAAGACTTGCGCTGCCCTGTCCTGTATAAGTGAAATACAGAGCTTGTATACCGTCCGGTATTGAAATATCAGCAGAGTATTCTGTCCATACATTAGTGAAGTTAACAGTTATTCGTCCCAGAGCTTTGCCGTTCCACGAAGTTTTAACCTCAAAGTCACCTTTGCAATATCCACGTACCTTGATTTTTACTTTTTTCACGCCTTTACAGTCAAAATACTTAAAGCCGGCTGTAGCAGAGGCTTTCATGTTCGCAATGTATCCTATCTCCTCATCGCCGTCTCTGCCGTCCTGGGTAATCTTAGGGAATTGATGCCCCATCCAGGCTCCTGTACAATCAGTATAAATTGATTCTTCATTGCAGAAAAGATTGCAGGCCAGATATGCAGGGTATTCACCTTGCCCTATAAGTGCTCCGCCATTGGAACCGCAGGATGTCATTTCGACCTGGGGAATGGTTCCGTCACCTAAGAAATTGATTTCTTCTATACAGCCCTGCCTGCTGAAATTAGTTCCGTTTGTATGTCTGTGATAAAAAATATACCACTTGGTGTTAATTTCAACAATACTCCCGTGATTGTTACCCCCGTAAAACATCGGCTTGTCTGCCGGCTTATAGGTATTAATATGAAGATCGTTATTGCTTACAATTACTCCTTGATATATAAATCCTTTTGTTGGATACTTGCTGGTGGCATAGCAAAGCTCATGCATCACAATTGAAGAATACACAAAGTAGTAGGTGTCCCCTTTCTTTCTAATTGAAGGAGCTTCAAAAAACTCATGACCTTCAAACCCACTACCCTTGCTGAAGGGCTCACTTGGTAAAATAGTTACGGGTTCTTCCGTTATACTCAGCATATCGGGGCCGAGAACTGTAGCCATGGCACCCTTTCTTGATTTGTCACCTATAGCACAAAAACCGGTATACAAATAGGTATATTCTCCTTCTGTCAGTACTCCCGGGTCGAACTGAGGTTCATCTCCCTCCCTTTCTCCAAGTCGTGTACCATCAAAATAATGCACATATCCATAGAACTCATATTTACCTGCCGGAGTATCGCAAACAGCCACAGAGACGACTGGAACCTTATCCAGAACATAGTAAAGATAATACCTTCCGTCTGGTCCTACCGTTACGTCGGGTGCATACAAACACATCCTCCCATCAGGATTGAGGGGATCATCTGTTTTTTTGTAGATCACTCCTTCATACTGCCAGTTACCCAAGTCATCAACCGGTGCTGACCAGCAAACATAGTCATTCAGACAATATACATGTCCATTGAAGCGATCATGGGAACCATAAACATAGACCCTGTTATTAAAAACGTACGGCTCTCCGTCGGGGATGTATTCCCATGACGGAAGATAAGGATTAAAACCCTGCTTTCTCATAATACAACCTCTCCTTTGGAAGCATCCAACCAGGATACTTTAATCAATGTAAATATAAAAGAAAATAAAAAGAATATCGGAATTGCGAATTGATATATTCATATATAGTATTTTTTAAAAACAAACCGGCAAATCAAATATTGCAGTCTGATCAGTTCATATAATGATTTTACAATATTTGAACTCTGAATGACAATGATATATACTAAGAGATAATTGATATATTCTAAGATAGGAATTATATTGACTCTTATTCATTATGTAGAATACGATGCGGCTCACCAGGAGAATTTTGTTTTTGACATTCCGGAGGGTCACGACTGTTGGCTATTGGTTATAACACAAACGCCTGCTTCTATTATGGTAAATAATGAGATAAAGGAATATCCTGCCCACAGTGCAGTTTTCTATCGCCCTCATCAAAGTATATACTACCGTGCCTGCGGTGAAAAGTATATCAATGACTGGATACGTTTTGAATCCACAGAAGCATATGTAACTGAGACTATGCTTCCCCACGGAATTCCTTTTTCCCTGGATAACCCTGAATACTGTCACAAGCTGTTTCAACTTCTTGTAACTGAACACTCCTTTAATAAGGATTATAAGGATTCCTCAATCGATTACCTATTAAGAACCCTGTTTAACAAACTGCTTGAATCATGCTTTCATACAGGCATAACTCCGCAATATTATAACCTGCTCAGACTACGAACAGAAATCATCAACAACCCGGGTAAAAATTGGTCTATTCCTGTCATGGCTGAAGTATTGCATGTCAGTCCAGGTTATCTTCAAACCATATATAAAAATACCTTTGGGATATCCTGCATGCATGATGTTATAAACAGCCGTATTCGTCTTGCCAAGGAGTATCTGCTGCACCGAACTCATACGATTGCTGAAGTTGCTGCACTATGCGGCTATAATAGTATTGAACATTTTTCCAGACAGTTTAAGAAAATTACTGGCTGTACACCGGGGAAATGGAGTTAATGAAAGACAGTCAATAAGTAATTTTCCCGATAAAAACAGGCGGAGCTTACAAGGCTCCGCCTGTAGTATTACCAAAAATCATTATTTCTACTTAGTTGTCGTATTTAATAATCAAGTCCGGATTGTGGTGCTTTCCCATCTTTTTTCTTGCTTTACGGTTTTCCACAGAATCAAAAACTATAGAAAAATCATAATCGGGTGGATACAGTTCACTTGCAGCTACGTGCAGCTTAAGCCTTTTATGTGATATCAGCGTTTTTTTGTTCTTTATCTGCACTCCCAGCTCACCTTTCTCATTTGCTGTCTGATAAACAATTCCTATTTCCCTCTGGGGATATACCATCACAC
>JAEYWA010000130.1 GCA_023431385.1 Bacillota bacterium
CCGGGAGGTGAACCAACAAGCTTGGATACGCTGTGTTTTTCCATAAACTCTGACATATCCACTCTTATCATTGATTTTTCATCTCCAAACATTGCTTCGGCCAAAGCCTTACACAGCTCGGTTTTACCAACTCCGGTAGGACCGAGGAATATGAAGGAGCCCACCGGACGTTTCGGATCTTTCAGGCCAACTCGCCCTCTTCTGATAGCTTTTGAAATAGATTTTACCGCCTCTTCCTGCCCTATAACACGATTGTGTAGGGTATCCTCCATTTTAAGGAGTCGTTCCGATTCTTCTTCAGCCAGCTTCTTAACAGGAATTCCGGTCCAGCTGGCAACTATTTCGGCTATATCATCAGCTGTTACAGTATCTGTTTTGGTCTGGTTTTTCTGGCGCCACTGATCCTTTATTTTATCAAGTTCATTTTTAAGTTTCTGCTCTTCATCCCTAATATTTGCAGCTTTTTCGAATTCCTGGCAGCGTATGGAATCTTCTTTCTCCTTGGCCAGTCTTTCTACTTTTTCCTCCATATCTTTTATATCCGGCGGAGCAGTAAAGGTTTTGAGTCTTATTCTGGAAGCCGCCTCATCCACAAGGTCAATAGCCTTGTCAGGCAGGAATCTGTCGGTTATATATCTGTCTGAAAGCATGACTGCAGCCTCCAGCGCATCGTCTGTTATCTTAACTCTGTGGTGCGCCTCATACTTGTCCCTTACACCCTTGAGTATTTCAACAGCTTCCTCCTTTGAGGGCTCACCCACTGTGATTGGCTGGAATCTTCTTTCTAACGCTGCGTCTTTCTCGATGTGTTTTCTGTACTCGTTTAATGTGGTGGCGCCGATTACTTGTATTTCGCCTCTTGCCAGTGAAGGCTTCAATATATTCGAGGCATCGATGGCACCTTCTGCGGCGCCTGCACCAACAATTGTGTGAAGCTCGTCTATAAACAGAATTACATTACCGGCCTTGCGGATCTCTTCCATGGCCTTTTTCAGCCTGTCTTCAAACTCACCTCTATATTTGGCCCCTGCTACCATAGAAGACAGGTCAAGGGTAACAACTCTCTTGTCACTAAGAATTTCCGGAATATTTCCCTCAACTATCTTCTGCGCAAGGCCTTCAGCTATTGCAGTCTTTCCGACACCGGGCTCTCCGATGAGGCAGGGATTGTTCTTGGTCCTTCTGCTGAGGATCTGGATAACTCTCTCAATTTCCTTATCTCTTCCTATAACAGGATCAATTTTTCCGTCTCTGGCCATATCCGTCAGATCTCTGCCGAATTGATTGAGAGTCGGGGTGCTTGAGTTCGGGGTGCTGCCTTTCGGAGCTCCGTTAGAACCCGGCGTCTCCTCATTCAGTATTTTCACCAATTCATTTAACATTTTTTGTGGATCAACACCTAAATCCATCATTATCCGTACGGCAACACTTTCGCCTTCCTTCATTATTCCCAGCAGAAGATGTTCTGTCCCTATATAGCCCTGGCCCATTCTTCTTGCCTCTTTAAAAGCCAGTTCAAGAACACGTTTGGTTCTTGGAGTAAAGCCCACCGGTGTTTCTCCTGCAGTCTCACCTCTGCCAATCAGTTCATCTATCTCTCTTATAATTTTTTCCTCTGTCAGACCTTGTGCCTGAAGGACTCTTGCTGCTACACCTGTTCCTTCTTTTACAAGTCCCAGCAGTATGTGTTCTGTTCCAACATAGTTATGTCCCAATTCAACAGCAGACTGCTGAGAAAATGAGATTGCTCTTTCAGCTTTTTCAGTAAAACGTTGATACATATTACACCTCCATCTATGCGCACATAGCGCGTTTATAAATAGTTATGAAAAGAGACGTAGTGGCTTTTCTCGGCGTGAAATGCACTGTGACTTACAAAATATATTTTTCACGCTACACCGCTATCTGTCTACACTCTATATTTTTATTCTTTATACCCATCTATACAATTTATACGCTTTATACTATATTTTCACTTTTGTACTTCATACACTTTATATTATCTTTACAATTTATATATGTCTGGTTTTCAAAGTGTCCCGCCTTCTTACCCGACTTTTTTAAGCTTGTTTCTTATCAATTCAGCTCTCTTCGCATCTCTTTCTTCCTGATTCAGCTGCTTTCCGGCGATTTTTTGCAGGGTAGCAGGCTGTGAGAATACCAATATTTCATTCAAAGTCAGTATGTTAACATCATTAATTATTCCCATACTTACTCCAAGTCTAACATCTGAAAGCAATTTAAAGCATTCCTGAGTCGAAAGTATCCTTGCGTTTTCTAAAACACCATATGATCTGAAAATTCTGTCTTCAAACTTATAAATATTCTGTCTGTACAACTGAAGCCTAAGTGCCTTTTCTCTATCAATAATTTGCTTGCATATAGCATCAATAGAGGATATTGTCTCATCGTCCTTTCGTCCCAAGGTTATCTGATTTGACACCTGAAACATATCCCCAACAGCATCGCTGTTTTCTCCATATATGCCTCTAACAGTTACCCCCAGCTTTGTACAGCTTTCAAGAATAGACTTCAGAAACCCTGTCATAACCAAGGCAGGAAGATGAAGCATAACCGAAGCCCTCATACCTGAGCCTATATTGGTGGGACAGCTGGTTAGATAACCATATTTATTATCAAAGGCATAATCAGCTTTTTCAGCAATTATTGAATCTATTTCATCACAGATCCTATACGCCTTCTCCAGCATTATTCCGGAGAATATCGCCTGTATTCTAATATGATCTTCTTCATTTACCATTATGCTGACATTTTCTTTTTCATTTATAAATGCTCCACTGTTTCCTTTCGATTCTGCCAGGTCAGGGCTTATAAGATGTCTTTCCATCAAAGAAACTCTATCTACTGGATGCATTGTAGCTATATCGGCAAACATCAGCTTTCCGTAAGCTGTATAGTCTGATATAATGCCCTGCATCCTTTTAATTAGTGCGTTTTGGTGCTTCGAAGTCATTTTTGCCGAAAATGGAATATCGGCAAAATTTCTGGCAAGTCTGACTCTGCTGGAAACAGCCACATCAAGGTCAGATCCTTTTTCTACGGGCAAACCAGTCATTCTCCCACCTCCAAGGCTTTGATCTTATCACGGATTTTAGCAGCTTCCTCATATTCCTCTTTTTTTATATGCTCACTGAGGAGCTGCTTCAATTTCTCTATTTCATTTGGAATGCAAATCTTGCTGCTGACTCTCACAGGAACTTTACCATGATGCTCAGCATTACCGTGCAGGCGTTTTATAATAGGATCAAGTTTTTCTTCAAAGGCATGATAGCATTGTGCACAGCCAACCCGTGAAGTTTTGATAAACTCTTCATATTCCATTCCGCAGTTTTTACATTTAAGTGCCTCCGGCTCTTCATGCTTCAATTGATTTCCAAACAATCCACTAATAAGGTCATTAAAGCCAAAGGGGGAAACAAATTCTGCGTGACTTATTTTATTTGCACATTCTTCACAGAGGTAGATATCTATCTTGGAATTATTCATTATCTGTGTTAAATGCACATTTGCAGCTTTCTGCTGACAATTCTGACAAAGCATATTAACCTCCATGAGCCATTTATGGCTTTGGCCACAACTTGTGGCACAAATAGTAATCAAAATATATGTCCTTTATCGCAGTGAGACGAATAAAGGATGCAAGTCGGCTATACTAATAAACTCATAATCATGTTTTTAAGCAGGGCTGCACGTATTACATCTCTATCCTGTGTAGGAATTGTACCTATTACCTTGTCACTTATAGCCGCCTTCATAATATAACCTTCTCTTTCACTTATTACATTATAATCAATGAAATTATTTATAAATACTTCTGCTGATTGCTGTGAAATACTTGTGCCCATAGATGATACTATGTGCATAAGATAGTTGCCGGGTCTTGTAATATTAATACGTTTAATTCTTACATGGCCTCCGCCGCCTCTTCTGCTCTCAACATAATAGCCCCTGTCGGTAGTAAACCTTGTAGATATAACATAATTAATCTGCGAAGGGACACAATTAAACTGGTTTGCCAACTCATTTCTCTGAATCTCAATAGTTCCATCTGTATCTGATATCAATTGCTTGATAAAAGTCTCAATAATATCACTTAAGCTTGCCACAACATCACCTCCTCCTTATAATCGGGAGTTTATACAGTAGACTGATTTTGACTTTCTTTGACCTTAGTTAAAGTATATTACATTTTTAAATTGTTTGCAATCCTTTTTTTGATTTTTATATGGAAATCCCCACGAGAAATTTTTTGCAGGACAGTAACACTAAAGCTACATAATACTTCATTTCCCGCTACCTTTCGGTTTTGTGATATCATTCAACCGGTTAACAATCTTGACCTGATCCCGAGGCAGCTTCCACTCCCAAAAGGAAGGAACAAATTCCGGATATGAAGTATTGACTTCCTCAGGATTTTTCATATTAACCACTGTTTTAGCCTCTCGTTCGTCTTTTATTACTTTGTAATATCTCATAAGCTACTCCTCCTGCGTATATATGTTTTGTGTCAGCAATAGACCAGTCAATGGTTCAGAAGTATAACAACTTTTTGATATATAGTTATGATTCCTCTAAGAAAAAGTAATATACAACAGATAGTTTATTTGAAATGATTACCTTCATTAATTAGTCGCATAGCAATTTAGAATTAATCAAAATTTTCTTTCAATACTAAAAGTAACTTAATAAGAAATAGTGAACATGCGTTTGAGTTATGCTGTGATTTTATGTAAAAGGAGAATACCCTGATGAAAATATAATTGAAATCACCGAGGATTATTCACCCAAAGAAGGGTAAATTATGGTTTAATGAAAAAGGCCTGTAGGATTGCTCTACAGGCCTTTTTCATATGATTTTTTGGATTTTTCTTTAATTTACCCTACTCTACTTGCTAGGTTACTTGGCGATTTTCGCCTTGTTTTCAGCAACTTTAGCTCTCTGGTAATCAAGAGCCTTTTGGTAGCCAATTGAAGTCTTGTAATCTTCATAGTCTTTCCAAATCTTATCAAACTCTTCGTCAGTTTTAGCCATAAATAATTTAGGCAGGATTTCTCCCCATTTGTTTTCAGCCTTTGCAAGGATTTCTCCTTCATCGCTGTCAGCAACAGGTCTGATATTCTCGTATACACCATAGTGTTCGCTCTTACCTTTTGCCCATTCACGATACTGATTAAATGGTTGGCCTGGGTCTGGCTCCCATATGTTCATCATTGAAGAGTTGAACATCCATATTTCACCGAAAGTGTTGTATTTCTGCTTGAAGGTAGCCATATCAGAATTCTTCATTTTGTTGATTTCAGGCTTTATAACAGGCTTGTTATCAACCATATCATAGGTTACGCCTTCCTTACCAAGGTAAAGAGCTTTTTGCCCATCATCACTCATACCCCAGGTCATAAACTTGATAGCTCTTTCGGGATTCTTACAATTTTTTGTTATCATTGTTAGTTCCCAGCCTGAGTAACCACTTGTTGAAAGCTTAGGAGGATCCTGATTGCTGTTGGCAGGTCCGTCAACTGAAATATAAATTTGTTCAGGTTTATTTGTATATAACTGTCCAAGTGGAGTCATAGCATCCTTCCACTGATATAACAGGGCAAAGTATCTTCCCTGCTGGATCTTTTCTTCTATTTTGGTTCTATCATCAACAAATACGTCTGTTGACATCATTCCCATTTCATGGGCTTTTCTAAAAGTTTTAAGCCATCTTGTGTATTCAGGACTTGGATTTCCGCACTTAACGTCGTAGAATTTTCCATCGATTTCTCTTGGAACAGCAAGAAAATCAAGAAGTATATCTTCATAACTGGTATTACCGGTTGAAATATACTCTCTGGCAGCGAAAGGAATCAGGGGCTGACCATTGTCAACTTTTGGGAACTTTTCCTTAGCGGCCTTCAAAGCACTGAGGAAGCCTTCCGGAGTTCTCATGTCAGGCTTTCCAATTGCTTCATAGATATCCTTTCTTACAAGGAAGGATCTATTTGTAAGAACATTATACTTTTCATTGTCCTCAGGTGTATTTCCGTTACATGGGTATCCGAAAAGGTTACCGTCTTTATCCTTATACCAGTTAACGATATCAGGTGCTGCAACCTTCCAGAAATATGGGTCATATTTATCAGCCAACTGGTTTAAGGGGTATGTATAAGTATCGGTAGACAATTGTGGAACCTGCTGTTCATACCATCCGAGTGTTACCATGTCAGGCAGTGAATTTGAAGCTATCATTGTATTTAACTTTTGACCTGCATTTCCAACAGGAACTATAAAGTTTATATCAATACCAGTCTGCTCCTTAATCAATTCATGAGCAAGATTTCCATCAGGGTTAGCAAACCATGTTTCATTGATATACCAATCCAATTTCATTGGAGAAGTATCCTTTTTCCAGCCTGGTTCTTCGGCAGCAGCTGTACTACTTTCTGAAGCTGTGGTAGATATTGCTGTATCAGTGGCCTTTGTTGTATCACTACTGTTAGCTGTTTCACTGCCGCATCCTGCCAGCACTGTAACTGCCATAGTTAACACCAATGTAAGACATGATAACTTAGCAATTTTCGTCCTTTTCATAAAATTCCCTCCTGTTTATTATGTGTTTATTATATAATCCTAAAGCTTAGGCTTAGGGTCATAACGCATTTTATTCTTTTACTGAACCGATAAGCATACCCTTTACGAAATGCTTCTGCAGGAATGGATAAATACAAACAATTGGTATTGTAGTTATAATCATTGTTGCCATTTGCAGAGATGTAGAAGTAAAGTTTGTCGTACTTACTGTTCCTGCCATAAGAGATGTTTTTGCCGAGTCAGAGGTCATTATTATTTTATAAAGATAGGTCTGTATGGGATGGAGATCCTGATTGTTTGTATATATTATTCCCATAAAATAATCATTCCAGTTAAATACGCCGTTGAATAACAAAATAGTTGCTATTACAGCCTTTGACAGTGGAAGTATTAATTTAGTAAAAATCCTAAAATAATTTGCACCATCTATCTTGGCTGATTCCTCTAAGGCTTCAGGAATTGTTCTGAAAAAGGCCTGGAAGATTATCAAATCAAAGAAGCTGAACATTACAGGTATTATGTAAACTATAAAGCTGTCAAACATACCCAAAGTCTTGATTACCATAAAAGTAGGTATAAGTCCCCCAGAGAAGAACATTGTTATAAGACCCATAGTCATATAAAGTTTTCTTCCAATTAATTCTTTCTTGAGGAAAGAGTATGCCACCATTGCTGTGAAAAACACATGAGTAGCTGTTGCAAGTAATGTTCTGGCTATTGTAACGAGAAAGGCTTTGATAATTTCACTATTTCTGAACGCTTCCTTATAATTATCCCAGGTAAATTTACGGGGCCACCAGTATAATCCTCCCTGTGCCGAGTCAAATCCGTTATTAAGTGAATGTATTAAAACATACCAGATCGGATACAGAGCACAGAAGCAAACAAGAGTCATAAATACTATATTAAAAGTGTCGAATATTTTTGAGCCCAATGACGATTTTATCTTCATATCATATCCCCCTATTAAACCAATGATGTGTCTGTAAGTTTCTTAGAAGCTTTATTTGCTGTGTACAGAAGTATAAAGGCAAATACCGATCTGAACAAACCTACCGCTGTTGCGTATGATAGTCTGCCGTTTTCAATACCGAGACGATAGGCATAAATATCAATAACATCGATTACATCGTATAAAACAGGCTTATAGAATATAAACAACTGTTCAAAATTGGATCCGAGGAGATTTCCGATATTTAAAACAAGAAGTACTGCAACTGTTCCTTTTATTGAAGGGAGAATAACATTCCACACTTTTCTGAATCTTCCTGCACCATCAATTACAGCTGCTTCAAAGAGACTGGGATCAATACTTGATATGGCTGCTATATATATGATGGCATTCCAGCCGATTTCCTTCCATGTCTCGGAGGTTATAAGTATTCCCCAGAAATACTGTGGTGTCCCGATAAGATGAACCGGTTCCTTTAATATTCCTATATTTACTAAAACAGTAGTTATCAGACCCGAATCAGATAACCAGTTATACATAATTCCACCAACAATTATCCAGGATAAAAAGTGCGGCAGATATGATACTGTTTGAACAAATCTTTTGAATTTTGTAGATAGTAACTCATTTAGCAGAAGTGCAAATATTATTGGTATCGGGAATCCAATAATCAGTCTTAAAGTATTTAACCCAAAGGTATTTTTCATAACCAACCAGAAACGGTCATCTGAAAAGAATTCGGCAAAGTTGTCAAACCCTACCCATTTTGACTTTAATATGCCCTTTGCAACGTTATACCGCTGAAATGATATTATAATAAAGTACATTGGAATGAAATTGAAAATAATCATCCATATTACGCCAGGGATAGCCATGGCCTGCAAATCCTTTTGTGCCCATATCTTGGAAATTAAACCTATAATACCGGTTTTTTTTGTTCCAAAAATTCTTCTTTCTGTGGTAGGCAAAATAGACAATGTAACACACACCTTCCTCAATTGTTGAGAGTATTAGTACGAATTAATTGAACTGTTATTTGTGTGGCCAACGATCAGTTTGTAGCTTTATTATAATGTAAGTCGAGAAATATAAACAGGTAAGTGATTTTAGATTTGGTTCGTTTTTTTTGGCTGTTTTTTACAAAAAAAACGTATTATATCAGATATTACTTGTTAAAAAATACCATATAGAACATACCTCTAGTCATTACGAGGCAATTTGATTGTCAATTTAGTAAAGGAACCCTTTTTACTTTCAATTTCAATACCGTATTTATTTCCATAAAACATTTTAATTCTTTCATTTACATTCCTAAGGCCGATTCCATTACCCTTTTTCTCCAGTCTCGTATCCACAGGATTTTCTGTAGTAAGTGCCAATCTGACCTTATTCAGACTCTCTTCATCCATGCCCATACCATTGTCAATTATATCAATAGAAGTAAATTCTTCATCAGTACAACAGCGGATTGTTATTTGGCCTCCCTGACCCAAAGGCTCAATACCATAATATATCGCATTCTCAATAGCCGGCTGAAGCATCATCTTAAGTACTTCAAAATCCATAAGCTCCTCTGGGACTTCAAGGTTTAACTTTATTTCATAATCAAATCTTATGTTCATTAATACAACATAATTTAATATATACTCTATTTCTTCCTTAAGCCTAACCTGTTCCCGGGTCCACTTCATACTGTAGCGCAGCAGCTTTCCTAGTGAGTTTATTGCATCTGCAACCTCATATTTACAGTCTATTTCGGCCATCATACTTATGTTTTGCAAGGTATTAATAATGAAATGAGAGTTGATCTGGGTAAAAAGGGCATGTATCTCCGCATTCTTTTTTGCTTCCTGCTTTTTAACAACCTCCGATATCAACTCTCCAATTTTAGAGAGCATCCTGTTGAAGTGAAAGGCCAGTTCACTCATTTCATCCTGTCCTGAAATTTTAACACGAATATCAAGTTTACCATCCTCAACTTTTCTCATAGAGGCAATTATTTGCTTCATTTTTTTAAGAAGAATATTAGTAATGGAGTATATTATTAAACTCATTATCAGCATAGCAAGAATACTCTCTGCAATGACTAGATTACGTGTGTTATTGAGATTTTTTATTATACTGTCATTTGTAACAACATAACATATAGTGCAGTCAATTATGTCTATATAGTCATGGATAAGTGTCATCGGGACACTTCCTCTATTGAAATGTATTTCTGATCTGTTGTGGGTAAGATCATAGCCCTGCATCATTTCTTTAATACCGGCACTGTTCAAATTGTACCTTGCTGCAAATGCACTTTTACTGTCAAAGAGAATATTGCCCTTATTATCAATAATAAAGGCAATAAGGTTTTCATTATCGGACTGGGCATACATGTGTCTGAAAAAAGTATCAGTATACATCGTAGTTTCTAAAAAACCCAATTCTTTATAATTTGAATACTTAAGAGGATAGAATAAAGATACGACTTTCTTTCTGTCAAGAGTGCCAGGATTGAAGTTTACTTCTGCATGATTAAACTGCCAGTATCCTTTAGGATTTTTGGCA
Organism: Bacillota bacterium; assembly: GCA_023431385.1. Taxonomy (GTDB): domain Bacteria; phylum Bacillota; class Clostridia; order Acetivibrionales; family DSM-1351; genus Ruminiclostridium. Next base: position 10,101 of record JAEYWA010000130.1, read on the forward strand.
GTTTCATTTTTTATGGTCTGTAAGTTCTTTAGACGCGAATCACTGTAAATAATCGAACCGATTTCAGGGAACTGTGGATTGTTGACATAGATTCTAAACTGATATACGCTGGGACTCAAATTTCTTATAAGCAGTATTTTCTTCGATAGATTAATACTGAAGTCAACAACTCCAGTTTGGTCGCTTTTATCCCAACCTTTTATATAGGACATTGTGTCGTAATCTCCAGTAATAGCATCAATAGTCCTGTAGCAGGTGTCTATTTCCTGTTCTATGCTGAACTTGGTTTCTTTAAGTAATTCCCTGGAGTCGTTGACCAGATCCAGCTGTGTGGATTTATTAGCTACATTGACAAGCTGACTGGCAAAAAGGAATATTGTTATTCCAATAACAATTGAATATGTAATAATAAGCTTATGTGCAATCTTTAACCCACTAAATAAATTCATTGCCGAAACAAAAAGCTTTTCTACTTTCATGGTTACCCCTACCTCAGACATCAGTTAATATACAGCTTTTCTCTGTATTCCTTCGGAGATATTCCAGTGAGTGTACGAAAAGTAGTGGTGAAATGTTTCGTATTATTATAACCTACCATTTCGGAGACTTCATAAATCTTATATACCGAATTCTGCAATAACTCCTTGGCCTTTTCTATACGTATCATTCTGAGGTAATCTACAAAATTCATACCTATCTTCTCCTTGAAAAGTATTGAAAAGTAAGAATAATTAAGACTGATATGGTTTGCAACCTCCGCCATGGTAAGGTCATTGCGATAGTTTTCCTGAACATATTTTACTGCCATTTCAATTGTTTTGTCAGTATTACATACGTTCTTGAACTGCAATAAAACCTCGTTTATATTTAAAACGAATTTTTTCACATGTCTTACATAATCATTGATATTGCAAAATTCGAATATACTTTTGAAGCCATCCTCCTGCTCCTTTATAAATTCTGCCTTATGAGGTATGTACTCCGAGAGATATTCTATTATTTCCGCTTTTAAACTATCTGATAGCTTTTTAAGATATTTGATATTATTTTTTCTTATTGCTTTATCGTCAAAAATCTGGTTAATTACTTTGCACAATTCGTCTTTGCGTTCCGTATCGAGCATACCGGTAAGAGTTTTCATCAGCCTCACAGGAATGATAAAATTATTCTCAGGCTCAGCTATTTCACTGTAATAAATTACTGAACTGTCAGGAATAAAGAACTTGAATCTCAGAGCATATTCCGATTGACTATAGGAACATCGCATTTCGGAAACTCCTTGAAATACACCACCTACTCCGGCAGTACATTTTGAACTGAACATTTTCGCAACCGAATCAAGTAACTTTTCTATATCCGTCTCTCTATTCAGAATCAGTACAGCATTATTCTCATTATCAAGGAAACAGTACCCGAAGGTATCAGTTTCCTTTAAAAAATCTTTTATATTTGCAACCAGAGATATATTATTTTCCAACTTATCCTCATATTCATACACATCACAGGAATTAACAGTTATCACTCGGTAGGAATCTTTTGTGAAATCCATTCCGCAGGTTGCTAGCAGCTTTTCCTCCTCAGCTTTAGTTGTATTATCACTTAGTAGCATAAGCTTAAACTGGTTTGAGAAGAATTCTGACTTTTCATTATTATTTATCGCGATATTAGTATTTAGTTTTCTTATGTACTCTTCTTCTGCTTTTTTGACAATATTTAAAAGTTCATTTCTATCAACGGGCTTCAAAAGGTATGCTTTAACACCATACTTTATTGCCTTTTGCGCATATTTGAAATCATCATATCCGCTTAAAATTACAGTATAGGGTTTGTATTCCATACTGTCAATTCTGGATACCAATTCAATTCCATCTATCTGAGGCATAATAAGATCAGTAATGACTAAGTGATACACATTTTCAGACAGCTTTTGTAAAGCCTCAATTCCATTTGCACATTCATCGATTTCTGTGAATATGGACTCAGCTCGAGATATTATTGCTCTTATACCATTTCTAATATACTTTTCGTCATCAACCACCAATGCCTTAGCCAATGTTATTTCCTCCAGGACAATGAAAGTATTAAGTTTCATCAGCAGCATTACAATTTTATTATATAATAGATAACATAACAGTTTCAATACATTGCAGAATTGTACCAAATTACGTTTTAAGTCAAACCTTACTTTAGGTAAACCTGGATATTTGCCACTTTGCAATCTCTTATGTCATGTGCTAAACTACCGTTTACTATTTCACCCTCAACTTCCAAACTTGTGTTATCCTTGTAATTCAGTACGTACTTAACGGGCTTTACATTGTTCTCGCCAAAGGTGTTCTTTCTGTCAGGATTAAAATAATTAACCATTGTACTACCAAGAAACCTGAAGCTTATTTTTCCGTCAGTGTCAAACATCCATCCTGGCAGTATCGGCTTCAATGTCAGCCCCAGATCACCGTCAGTATATGTGAAAACGTCCTTTCCAGCCATCATGATAAACCATATGCTGAGCATTTCGGCTGTCGACCCACTCATTCTTGCTACAAAGCCTCTTCCGTGAACTTCCTCATCAGGATTTACTGAACTGGCGATAAATGACGAATTTTCAAGAGTACTTCTTCCATAAATCTCAGGTTTCATAAACGGTACCAGCATTGTACGGATATCCTCGAAAAATTGCTCATACAGTCCTGCCTGCAGCATTGAAAGAAGATATTTGTACTCCATATGCAGGAATATAGCTTCTCTTTCAAGCCATCCGGGAGTAAATGCCCGCAGCCGCCCTATTTCAGTACTGCTACCATCCAATGAAACTGAAGTTTTGTACATTTCGAGTTTTGTGTCAAATAAATCACTGGAACGTATTGCTTTATACAGCTTTAATGCCTCATCCTTGTCCTTCATGGTCTTTAATATTCGAGTCGGCCCTTCAAGGAATGTAGGAAGTGCATTACATTTAAATTCCTTTACAATTACATTCTGATGCCCGTTAACTGGATTCCTACTTCCTTCTGCTATTACATACTGAACAGCTTGGTAGGTAAAATATGTGGGAAATACTCTGTTCCCAAAGCCTAATGCCTTTTCCATGCCCTTCAGAAGTTTTATTTTAAATTTCTTAAATACATCAAGTATATTCTTAACATCTGTCTCAAGCTCTTTTCCTGTTAAGCCATTGCGTATTTCACTCCTGTATTTTTCCTTTGCGGAAGCTGTTAAATCCCAATATTCATAATCTGAAAGTTTCGATGACAGGTTATCGGATACAAATCCGTCTGCTGCCAATATAAGTGAATGCATTTCAACAGGAATTTTGACCCTTTTATCAAATTGAGTACTTACAACTATAATAAATTCAACAATTCTCAGGAGCTCGGCCGTTTCACACAAGCTGGAGCCAAAAAGTCCCGATAACCCGTTGAGAGCGTCATTCCATCCGGGCTTGCCAGCTTCAATCTCTATCCCCATACCTTCAGGGTCAAGGCTTACAAACTTGACTAGACCAAGAGACAACAGCTTTACATACAGGTTTGTGTAATACACCTCTCCCTTACCTTTTTCGGTTTTAAGCCAGAAGCCCTCGTTCTTTTGATGAGGGTACTTCTCTTCGATAATAGCTCCGTACTGCCTGACTTTACCTTCCGATAGAACATATTTATCCGATCTGGGCAGCACAAACACGGGGCTTTTATAAAAGCAATAGCCCCTGTCACCGAATACAAAGGTTTCAATCTTATCAGGATAAATGGTCAGGTAGGTATCCACCAGGTCCATGTTGTAGGTCCAATGGTCACTCCAGTATCCCTCTCCGAAGTCAGCTTCAAAGTTCTGACAGGAGTTTTCAAGTGCTTTCTCCAGGAACACTTCCTTTGGTACTTTCAGTCGGTTTTCATGTTCAACCAAAAATGATATAAGCATACCCGGAGTATATTTTCCTGACAGTAATTTTTTTATTTCAGTATGGTGGGATAAAAGCAGTGCCTCAATTTCGTTCCAGGAATTCATGTTAAAGCTGAATGTACAGCCCTTAACTAATAGGGGATTGTATCCATCTGCCTGTATAAGATTCATATAGTGTCTGACGTTGAAGTCCTTTACTTCCGGTTTTATAAGTACATCGTTTCTTCTGTTCTGACTTACGTCTCTGAAATTACCATTTCCCTGTGAATATAGGGCCGGTTCCAGAGAGAAGAAATTATATTCACGTTCAAGATCCCCGTGCTTTCTTGAAAATACATGATATACATGGTTTTTACTTCCTGCCTTAAATACAAGAGGGTATCCGCCTCTAAGTAAATTATCCAGATAACATTGATCTATATATTTATCGAACATACTTACTGCAGTTCTTGTATATGTATCTGCAACAAGACCCTCCACCAGGTCAATTGCCTGCTTTTCCTTATGGGTTATAAACTCCAGGCTGAAATCAGCTTTTTTTGAGTTTATCATCTCCACATTTGATATATGGCCTATAACAGAACATAACGTAAAAGTACTGTCTCCAATGTTGACTCTAGCTCCGGAAAAGCCGCCGGATACCTTGTTCTGGGCAATTTGTTTTCTGTTGACGAGCTCTTCTATGGCACAATCCCAGCCATCTGGTCTGGACATACCTTTGTTGTGCCCGAAAATAATATCCATATCATATATTGGTTCTAAAAGCCCATTACTTCCCGAGGAAAATGAAAGAAAAAAGTTTCCCTGTTCATATTCACTTACCTCTACTGTATCGGCAGTTGACGCTCGAACCTTGTAAAAGGCTATTCTGTTTTCTGTGTTATAAACCTCAAACCAAGACTTCACCAGATTAGACATCTCCTGATAGCTTGCATTTGTTGCTCCTACCGGTAGCAGCTGAGGCAGTCCGTCCAGCAGTTCAATCTCCCTGCTTTTCCCGTCAAGACTTTCTATATCAACTTTTCTAACCATAGCCGCATAGCTTTCTCCAGGCATTGTAAAATAAGTTACTGCAATTTTTAAACCCAGAGTTTTATTGACTTCAACAATCATAACTCTGTTTTTTTCTATAATTAGACTTCTGTTGTAATCATCCTCCGATATTGAGGAAAATATTTGATGAATCTTACCATTATATTTTATGAAAGTTCTGAAGCCTTTTCTCTCAATGTTCTGATACATGGTATGAGCCGGAAAGAACTCCATTATTGTTCCGTTCCTATCCTTAATGCCAAAACTGCCCATTACCTGTCCTCTGTTAACGTAAAATGCCCACATGGGGATCCCATCGATACCTGAAATTCCCGGTAAAAAACTTGCAAAGGTCTTAGCCCTGTCGTAATTTTCTATAACGAACTGATTTTTATCATTAAAAATATAATTTGGTTTCATGCCTGTCTCCGTTCTCCAAATGCATAAAATTCACACATGTTATGTTTTCATTATATCTGTGTTCTCTGCCTGATATTTACCCCGATTGTCAAACGCATTTTTCTTACTGGTTTCTTGATAATTTTCAAGTACCTAAGCCAGTTCAATTTCAATTGTATTCTCAGTTCCTGCACCTAAATCTAAAATGGTTGCTCTGCTAATTGTCACAGAGCCTTTATTAATACTGCCTTCAATCATCTTTCCATTCGTGGTGATGCTCCTGATAGTATAGCTACCATAATCTAAGTACTTCCCATTCTTATATATCAGAGTGATTTTCCTGTCGGCAAAAATAGTACTCACTTCAGCATTCCCATTTTCATCAAATTGCTCCTTCTTCAGCTTTGGTTGAATAAGAAGATCTCCTGTACTACCACGAATACCGTACACCTCTGTAAGCATCAGTAGCATAAGCCAGCTGGCCGATCCTGTAAGGTAGTGATACATACCTCTGCCCTGCTCATTTATATACTCAGGAATTCCCGGATAAATTCTGGCCTTCGGGAAGTCAGTGCTGATGCTGTAAAGGGATTTTAAAACTTCATGTCCTTCGGTTACAAAGCCCTGTTTGTATAAAGCAAAGGAATACATAACAGCCATATGACTAAAAACCGCTCCATTCTCCTTATGACCGAATGCAAATCCGAAGCATCTTCCGAGATCAAGTTTCAGTTCGTTAAAATTATTATTTAATCTGCAGCTTCCCAGTCTGCTGTCATACAAAAAATTGTTAACAGCCTTTATAACATTATCTGTCTGCTCCTTAGAAGAAATTCCCATCATTATGGGAAATACCTGCCCGGTAAGAGTCATTCTGGCTCCTGATGCCTTTTCACCTTCTACCTGAGCCCCGGTATTATCATAATAACCGTTGAACCATTCATAGCCATCGTTGGATTTAACCGTTTCATTATTTGTAATATGCTGTGAAAGCCATTGTCCTTTAGTATTAAGGTCCTCTGCGACTTTGACAATATCAATACATGTTTTTTTGCCGCTGATATTGTGGGTACAGGTTCTGTAGTATTGCTTCAAGAGCTCATTTTTTACTGAGGGACTGTTATAGTCTATTCCTGTTGTTAATGAATCAAAAAGTACTGCTATTTCAGAAGCAACCTCCAATTGCTCTACTCCCTTTTTATCCCTTAGCTTTAGCAGCAATTTGCTCAACTCAAGGAGATTACCTGCATAAAAAGCCGTAAACGCGACTGTTTCACCCCTTTGGGCAGCCATGTCGAAGGCGTCATTCCAGTCAGCATTTTCAATAAGTATGTTATTATGCTCACCTGCGTTGAAGAATGCTGCCAGATTCTGTATCAGAATATGTTCAATTACTGTACCTGTGTAGGTTTCTCCATTTTCGCACTTCTGTTTGTTGCCATCTTCAGGGGTCCAACTGTTATCTATATTTTTAGACCGCATAATTAACCGATCCTTAAAATAAGTTTGCTTCTCAAGAAGAAAATCAAGGTCCCCGCTCTGATTTATATAAAGCAGAGTTGTGAAAAAGGGCCAGACTGCATGATCTGACCATACTCTGCTGATATTATTCCTGTCGGCAACAAATTCTCCAGAGCCCTTACCAATAATAGTTGCATTTGTTCCATCAAGACGCACTCCCCCGAAGTTGTTGAGTAGCTGTGCCCTCACTATATCAGGCTCTATAAGTAGTAACGCCAGACAATCCTGCCACAGGTCTCTCCAACCTCGTCCTCCCTTGCCATAGTCATGGTGGGGCATAAAGGAGCAGCCGTAAATCCGTCTCAGAATTGGCTGAAGTGATACCCATTTCATCCACATATCGAATTTATTATCACTGCTTCTAAAACTGATTTTGCCCAGTTTATCCTCCCAATAGCTTTCTGTTTGATTAAGAAGCTTTTCAAAACCGTTGACGTCAAGGTACTCCAGTATCCCTGATTTATCACTTTCCCTGTCTTCAGTTACAGACATTGCTATTATGTAGGTTTTACTTTCTCCGGGTAAAAGCAGCTGTTCATCAAATCTTAAAGCTCCTATGGCTTCATAGCCCTCAACAGTACCTCCGCAAGCAAGGTATTTATTGCTGTTTAATATTATAGTTTCAGGCCAGTCATAGCTCCCGCCTTCACCTATAAAATCCTCTGCCATAGGAAATGAACCTAAAGGAACCTTTCCCTTATCATCAACCCCGTAAACATTATAGGATACATGATTGACCTTATGCCCTCTTTCGTCAAAGGTCATTGCAGGCTGGACTTCAATACCCTCTCTGACAACATAAACCCTGTGCAGAAGACTAGTTACATTACGGTGGTCTCTTACACTTTCTGCAGAACGCCCATATACGGGAATAGCAGCAGTGGGAGTAATTTTGATATTATCTGCGCCGGTATTAGTAAGGGTGACTCTCATTAGTTCAACCTTAAGTTGAATTGCAGGGACAAAATTTGTAATTTCTGACTTGATTCCCAGCTTATTGTTTTCATGGGCTACCTTATGCCAAAGGAAGCCAGCCTGCAAGGTTACTATCTCGGCAGGTTCTTTATTAAACACATCTGCATTCTGAAGCGCTGAAGTACCTGTTGCAGACCAGGCACCCTGTCCCTCAATATAAACCCAGAAATTTCTGTTTGATTTTGTATTATGTAAGTCTTCAGAAGAAACCGGAAGGTTGAAAAAGGTATTTTGTCCTGTCTTGACATCCCCATTTAAATTAGGCGTAACAGAAGACATCATCCCTGCTTCATTAGCTATTGGGAAATAAAGAAAGCTATTTCTGTGAGGTGCATCTATTTGGAAAGTACCCTTATCATCTATAAAGTTCCAGCCTCTGGTCATTGTTTATCCCCTTCCTGTTCCTATCCTTTATATGTATTTAATCTTCCAGCCCTAAGGGGCTGAAATACTGCAACGTCTCCAATGCTCTTAGCTTGCTATCCTATTTCTTAAAGAAAAATTCATATTTCCTTATCCACCTCTGCGTCTGACCAGGTTCCAGTTCCAGCCTTATAAAGGCTTCGGGGCTTATTACATGCCTGCTGCCCCATATGGCTAATTTCGACACCTGAAAATCATTTATTTCTCTAAGTCCTACTCTCGCATTACTGTTATACAACTCCCATGAGTAGCCAGGTGCAGCATTATAGCCTTTGACTATACAATAGAATTCCTGCTTCTGCTCATATTGAGGCCAGGTTAAACTTCCATCCTCAGCTATCCTTATTCCCCCTACAGTATTTTCCAAATTTATATTACCGGGTATTTTTAATATATAACTGCTTGACACCATATTATTGTCTATCCCAATGAAATTATGGCAATATTCCGTTGTCTGAATTTTTTTACTCCCGATATTCTTTAATGTATAACTTATAACTAAAAAATTGTTCTTTAATTCTATTTCTTTTAAATACTCGTATGAATAATCGTCTATAATAACAGGCTTTCCGTGGAATGACACTTTTTGAGTAGTTAATGTGATATCACAGCCATGTGGAACGACCGGGTATATTCTGAAAAAATCATAGGGCTTGCTATCTATTTTTTCAGCTGCCCGACACCTATCTTTGCAAAATAGTTATTTACATAGGTGTCATTATATCCAAGCCCCTCTTCTATTCCAAACTCTCCGCAAAACCCCTGTCCCCCCGAACCTTTTCCGGATATCAGCGATTCAGGAACACAGAAAGTGTGCCTGCCGTCAAGAGTGACTTGAGTTATAAAGCCGTTCCAGTCAAAACGAGAACCCTTGTATACAGCTCCCGGATATGAAATCTGTACAGACAGTCTATTGTTATAAATACTAATCTCTGCATTCTTAACATCTACCAAAGCTTATACCTCCAAAACAAGGGTTGCTATCGAATTAGCTGGAAGTGTATGCCATATATAGTCTTCACCAAACTTTGCATTAAAGCTTTGTACATTGGCAGTTTCATTCATAACAATAAGAACAACTGATCGGTCAGGATTCTTAAAAGCAACGTACAGTAATTCTGTTTCACAGTCGGCCATTACATCTATCCTTACTGCTCCGGGCTTTACAAATTTACTAAACTGCCCGATGTAGTAAAAAGAGCTGTTGTAGTGTATCTGCTGTGTGCTAGTGTCGGCAATTATCGGAGCATCACAAAAGTTACCAGCGTGATTAGGACCGCCTTTCTCATCAAGGATAAGGTTCCAGTCCAGCCATCCCTCCTGCCAGTTGTTGAAATCTCCGATCATATTTCTTCCGTATCTTTCACCTGTCACCCATGAACCAAGGTGAACTCCTCCCTCCTGACAGCCTTCAGAAAATAATATGTGCTTATCAGGATACAGTTCATGCACTTTTGATAGGTTTTCAAAAGCCTCAGAAACATACCAATGATTTGCAAAACCATATACATACTTTGAAGTTTCAGGATCTGCAAGTGCACCTGTAACTCTTTCAACGATAATATCCCTGTTATGATCCCATATGTAAATTTTTACATATGATAGGCCTTCCTTTTCCATGATCGGACCAAGATAACCCCTCACAAATTCACCCTCTTCTTCAGCCGAATAAATACAGGAATCCCACACCTGAACTGCAGCAGGCTCATTTTGAACAGTTATAGCCCAAATATTAAGCCCCTTTTCTCTGGCAGCTTTAATATACTTAACAATGTAATTAGCCCAGGCCTCTCTATATTCAGGAAGCAGCTGTCCTCCGAGATTCATATCATTATTGGTTTTCATCCAGGCAGGTGGACTCCAGGGTGATGCAAGCAGCGATATATCACCATTCTTAGCCGTTATCGCTTCCTTTATCATTGGAATTGTCCATTTTTCTTCATGAGATATATCAAACGACTTCAAGTCCTTGTCATTTTCCTCTACATATGTGTAATTACAAAGCGCAAAATCACAGCTATGAATATGTACTCTTCCGATGGAATAGCCTATTCCGGTCTGTGGATCGAAATAACTCCTTATTATCTCTTCTCTTTTTGCTGGATCCAGATTATAAAATGTATATGCAGCTGCTTCTGTAAATGCACCGCCAAAGCCAATTATCTTCTGGTAGCCTACATTCTCGTTGATAGAAAGAACAGCCCCGTTTGATTTGATCTTTTCAAGATTGTATTTACCTTTTTCAGTTAGTCTGTCATTTGTGTACTTAGCTGTTTGAATTATTTTCACAGTTTTCATGGCTGACTCTCCAATCATAAATTTTTTATTGCCTCTTAAGAATGTATTGTATGAATCAATTAACAATAGAATATATGACACAAAATAATGATGCTCGCAATAAACCGGGTATTTACTATACTAGTATGAACAAATGTTAGCGCTAACATTTGAGGGTAAAAAATAATTAAATACTAATGTGAAAATTCAGCTTCTACTATACTTCATTAGTAATAACAATAAATTTACCTCTTATTTATTGTTATTAGGTCCTACAGATTCTCTCCATTTCAGTTCAGGTTCAAGATACTTTTTCTCGTAAGGTAAGTCAGGATTTTTAAGTCTTTCAAGCAGTCTGGCGGCAAGTGCCCTTCCCGTCTCGTATACCGGTTGTCTTACTGTTGTAAGAGGTACTTTGGGGATCAAATCGAAAATAAGTCCATCAAATCCAGCAATCGAAATATCCCCGGGGATTTTTAGCCTTAACTTCTCGGCCGCCCTGAAAGCACCAATAGCAAGAAGATCCACAGAGCAAAAGATAGCCGAAGGTTTTTCACTAGTTAAAAGATCATATGAATTAGTATATCCGTCCTGTTCAGAATTGTCGGCATATCTTACAAGATTCTTATCATAAGCGATACCATGTTTCTTCAATGCCCTCCTGTAGCCCTCAAAACGCTCATGGGCATAGCGTTGCATAGTATCTCTCATCAGAAAGCCTATTTTCCTGTGACCGTTTTCAATTATTTTTTCCGTCATCATTAATGCTCCCAACTCATTGTCAACGTCTACACAGTCGATATTAAGATCATTCTTACCAAATAATACGAAGGGTACCTTTATCTTTGAGGTAAATTCATTTTCCTCGCTAAGATCCAAACCCATCACTATGACACCATCGCATCTGTGGTTGAATTCCAAGTCTCTCTTAATCATAAATAAATAATTAACATTGCTTAATTCCTCAGCAACACCTGAAATCAAATGCATTATAAACGGGTCGGATATACCTATGTTTCTTGGGATGTACAGGTTTATTGTCCTTGTGTTGTTCTGTGCCAGAGCTTTTGCTGCATAATTTGGCAAAAAGTCCAGCTCCTCCATAGCCTTTTCAACCTTGAGTCTTGTTGCCTCAGATACAATCTCAGGAGAATTGATTACTCTCGAAACAGTAATAAGCGAAACCCCGGCCGATAGTGCTACATCCTTCATAGTAGCCATTAATTCTATTCCTTTTCTTCTGGTTTTGACGGGCATATGATAGCGCTATCATTCATTACTATATTATACCCATTTGTAATATAAGTCAATAGTACTGACAAGTTTATTTCAACCTAAGCTGACTTAAATTCATAATAGTATAATTGGGCTTAGCAAAAAGGACTCAAATTTTACTTTGAGTCCTTCAGCAATGAATCATAAAAGCTTATTCTTTTTTGTTTATTTGTTCGTCTGTTTACTTATATGTTAACCATATCAGTGCTTTTTCTTCCTAGTCCTCATCATCTTCAATCATCTGCTTCTTGGCTTCCTCAATTATCTTATTGGCTACTATTGCCGGAGCCTCCTCGTATCTTTCAAACCATAGCTTGAAGTATCCGCGGCCTTGAGTCATCGATCTCAGGTCGGTAGCATATTTGAACATTTCGGATTGTGGCACCTCGGCTTCAACCTGCTGCATCCCGCCGTTCTGAGGATTCATTCCCAATATACGACCGCGTCTCTTGTTCAGATCACCAATGATGTCTCCCATATATTTGTCAGGCACGTATACTTCAACATGGGCTATTGGTTCAAGCAGCACCGGGCCGGCCATTGGCAACCCCTTCTTAAATGCGAGTCTTGCTGCGATTTTGAATGCCATTTCCGATGAGTCAACATCATGATAGGAGCCATCAACCAGTGTCGCTTTTAGATTAACTACTGGATAGCCTGCCAGAACACCTTTGACAATTGCGTCCCTCAAGCCTTTTTCTACTGCAGGATGGTAAGATTTTGGCACTGAACCGCCGAATATCTTTTCTTCAAAAGTAAGATCTTCCTTATCACCGTGCTCAAACTCAATCCATACATGTCCATACTGTCCATGTCCTCCGGATTGCTTTTTATGCTTTCCTTCAACCTTTACCTTCTTTTTAATAGTTTCTCTATAAGGAACCTTCGGGTCTACAAGATTAACCGCCACACCGAATTTTGCCTTCAGCTTGCTTACGATTACGTCCAGATGCTGTTCTCCTACTCCAGAAATAAGCGTTTGATGGGTTTCAACATTGGTTGACACCTTAAAGGTCGGATCTTCATCCTGCAGTTTATGCAAACCTGAATTAATCTTCTCTTCATCGCCTTTTGCTTTTGGCTCAACAGCCATAGACAAAGCCGGATCAGGGAACACAATTTTGTTCAAAACTACTTTATTTGTCTGATCACAAAGAGTATCATTGGTATTCGTTGCCACCAGCTTGGCTACTCCTCCGATATCTCCAGCAATAAGCTTGTCGGTAGGTATTTGCTTCTTTCCGCGCATTACAAATATTTGACCGATTTTTTCAATTTTTTCAGTTGTTGAGTTATAGACGGTTGCATCGGCTTTCAAGGTTCCTGAATATACTCTGAACATTGAGATTTTTCCTACAAACGGGTCGGCAATCGTTTTAAAGACTAAAGCAGCCATAGGAGCCGCCGGATTAGCCTTTATTTCAACAGTATCATCTGATCCTGCCTTAACAGCCTTATTATTGATGCTTTCAGGAGATGGCATATACTCCACAATTGCATCCATTAATTCTTTGACGCCCATGTTCTGAAGTGCGGAACCACTAAATACCGGAGAAATTGAACCGTCAGCTATGCCTGCCTTTATACCATTTTGGAGTTCTTCCTTTGTATAAGGTTCACCGCAAAAGAATTTCTCCATAAGTGCCTCATCGGTTTCAGCGATAAGTTCATTTAAGGAATCTTTTATTTGAGATATTTTATCAGTTAAATCGGAAGGAATATCAGTATCTATTACCTTATCCTTCTGGAATTTTTTCGCAGTCATATTGATTATATCTACATAACCAACATATTTTTCAGCCTCATAGATTGGAAGCTGGAAAGGAATAACTCCGTTTCCGAATGTACTTGTCATTTTGTCTAATGCGGCATTAAAATTTGCATTTTCTTCATCCATTTTGTTTATAAAGAATATTTTAGCTGCATTATGTTCTTTAGCATATGCCCAGGACTTTTCGGTACCGACAGAAACACCGCTTTTTGCTGAAACTATAATAACCGCGCCTTCAGCAACTCGGATTCCCTGCATTACTTCACCAACAAAATCAAAATAACCAGGAGTGTCGATCACATTAATCTTATGGTCAAGCCATTCACATGGAGCCATAGCTGTGCTAATGGAAATCTTTCTTTTAACTTCCTCAGGGTCGTAGTCTGTTGCGGTTGTACCATCTGCCACTTTGCCAAATCTGTCCAAAACCCCCGTATTGAACAGCATAGCCTCTGCCAGCGTAGTTTTACCTCCGTTACCGTGAGCCAAGAGGCAAATATTCCGTAGTTTTTGTACGGCATAGTCCTTCATAATCATTCCCCCTTATTAATTTTAATCGTTTCACACTGTATATGAGGAAGTCATAAAGATATACCTAAGATTCGGATTCTACCTTTATGTCTTCCCAAAAACCGCTTTAA
>JAEYWA010000194.1 GCA_023431385.1 Bacillota bacterium
TACCTGGGATAGTTAAGATTACAGAATCCATTTCAAGCATGATGGATTTGATACGTTCATCCAATTCAGTAATTTGCTTTTCCAATAACTCAATTTGTGAGATTGATTGGGTTATTTGAATAGATAAAGAGGTATAGCCAGTACCTACAGATGATTTAGCCAGACCTTTTAAAGCAATAGCTTCTTCTTTACCAAAGCGGCCGTAGGAGGACTTTTTAAGAAGGTTACCTAGATATGTTAGGTGTAAGGCAGCTATATCATTTGGATTAGAATGGTTTTTTAAAAGCTCATAGCAAGTGTTTATGTGAATGCCAGACTTGAAGAAGTATTGTAACTCTGGGAAAGAATCAGTCTTGGTTTTACGAATGTTTGTTTTACGTAAGGTGGCTGTTTGAATAGGGTTAATAATGGCAATACGGTAGCCCAAAGCATAAAGGTAGCAAATAAGGTTCTCACCAACATAAATCATGAAACCACATCCTTAGTAATTATTAGACAACTGTTTTGACCCACTTAGTCTTATTCTCATAGCCTTGCAGGAGATAAAAGTTTAAGAACTTATCCAACTATAAATGATTTAAATAAGACTGTGGCAATACACTCCAAGCGAATAGTTAGACTATAGGTAAAACATAAAAAGTCCACAGTGTCTATTTTTATTGTAGAGGATAAATGCAAATTTAAATTTTAGAAAGGAGCGTATGATTTAGTCATCGACTATATCATACAAGGTTAATATGCAAACTTTTCAGGAATTATATAACAGATTGGTGAAAGCGGCGGTTGAAAACAGGGTCGAGCAGGAAGTTGAGGAAATAAAAAAACTGGATTTTGATCCCCATCAGCTTGATTGCCTCTTACACCCGAAGGATTACGGCCCGGTTTGGCGGTTGGGTCCTTGTGACTGCTGTGGGGATGGAGAGAATTGCCCGACCAGATGTCTGTTTGATTCAATTGAGAAAGATGAACAAGGGAATATATCAATCAATATCGAAAAGTGTGTGGGTTGTTCGGATTGTATAGACAGGTGTAAGGCTGAAAAACTGGTAGGCAGCAAGGATATCCTTCCTGTACTTGATGCTGTCAATAATGCAAAAGGACCTGTCTACGCGATGATAGCACCTGCATATATAAGCCAGTTCAGTGAAAAGGTCACTCCCGGTAAACTGCGTAGTGCCTTTAAACGGCTTGGTTTTGCCGGTATGCTTGAAGTAGCGCTTTTTGCGGATATACTTACATTGAAGGAAGCACTGGAGTTTGACAGGAAAATACAGGATGAAAAGGATTTCCTTCTTACCAGCTGCTGCTGCCCAATGTGGATAGCCATGATAAGGAGGGTTTACAGTCAGTATGTTCCTCATGTGCCTGGCTCTGT
Organism: Bacillota bacterium; assembly: GCA_023431385.1. GTDB lineage: Bacteria > Bacillota > Clostridia > Acetivibrionales > DSM-1351 > Ruminiclostridium. The sequence continues at coordinate 1,376 of JAEYWA010000194.1, forward strand.
TTCACCGATGGTAGCCTGCGGCCGGTCGGTTAAGCTGTTGGAGCCAAACTCAGTAACTGTATTTATCGGACCCTGTATTGCAAAGAAGGCCGAGGCCCGAGAAAAGGATATAGCAGATGCGGTTGACTTTGTTCTGACCTTTCAGGAGGTGCAGGACATTTTTGACGCTGCCGGTATTGATCCTGCCGGGTTGGAGGAGGATTTGAGAGACCATTCTTCAAAGGCCGGAAGAATCTATGCCAGAACCGGCGGGGTAAGCGAAGCGGTGCAGAGTACTGTTGAGAGGCTCAATCCCCACCGTAGGATAACTGTCAAAGCCCAGCAGGCAGACGGCATGCCAGCCTGTAAGGAATTGCTGTCGGCCCTGAAGGAGGGACGAATTACTGCAAATTTCCTTGAGGGAATGGGCTGTGTTGGAGGCTGTGTAGGTGGACCCAAAGCCATTTTAAACCGTGAAGAGGGCCGAAAGAATGTAATGGCCTATGGCGGCGATGCAACCTATTCCACGCCTATTGACAATCCATATGTAATTGATCTGCTCCGCCGGCTGGGCTTTGATACCATTGAGAGCCTGCTGGAACACAGCGACATCTTCACGCGGGAATTTTAGAATCACTCTGTTCAGACTGTAACCTATTATGGTAAACCAGCATATATTGTAGGGGGATACTGCACTTATATGCCAATGGTTATTGGTTATTGGATTGCAAATCCAACAGATATAACAGGAAAGAGTGATTTATTTGAGAATACATGTTGTACGCAGAGGGGAAAGCATCTATACAATTGCACGTAGATATAATGTTTCACCCGAGAAGATAATTTCTGACAATGAGCTTAGAAACCCGGCACAGCTGGTAGTAGGACAAACTTTGGTCATACTTGAGGGAACCCGGTATCATGTGGTGACTCCGGGACAATCTCTATATTCTATTGCTGCTTTATACAGGATAAGCATAAACGAAATACTTGAAGCAAATCCTCAAATTACCAATCCGGCACAGATATCAGTCGGTCAGACAATCGTTATTCCTCCCAGAGCAATTAATTTTGGAACTACCGAAGTTAATGGCTACACTTTCCCGAACATTAATACTGAGGTTTTAAGAAAGACACTTCCCAATCTCACCTATCTGAGTATATTCAGCTATCAGGTAAGATCAGATGGAAGCCTTAAGTCAATAGACGATGAGCCGCTAATTCGTGCAGCACGGGCAGCCGGCGTAGCACCTTTAATGGTTATCACAAACATCGGAGAAGAAGGAGGCTTCAACAGTGACATTGCACATGAAGTTTTAACCAATCAAGCAGCTCAGGATAACCTAATAAATAATCTGACAAGGACTCTTAGAGAGAAGAATTATTTTGGCTTAGACATAGATTTCGAGTATATCTATCCCTATGACAGAGAGAGCTATAATAATTTCCTAAGAAGAGTAGTAAACACATTCAGACCTCTGGGATACACCATCACCACAGCGTTAGCACCCAAGACCTCGGCAGGTCAGGTGGGAAAGCTTTATGAGGCCCATGATTATCCGGTGCACGGGGCTCTTGTAGACCACGTTATTATTATGACTTATGAATTTGGCTATACCTATAGTGCGCCAATGGCAGTATCTCCTATCCCGGGCATAAGGCGAGTGCTTGAGTATGCAGTTACTGCTATTCCAAGAGAAAAAATATTTATGGGTATATCAAATTATGGCTACGACTGGACTCTGCCATACCGACCGGGGACGGCTGCCAGAACTGTGACAAACACCGGCGCTGTGGACCTTGCCTGGAGAAGGGGTGCTGTTATTCAGTATGACGAAACAGCACAGGCTCCGTTTTTCTATTATTACGATGATAATGGGAGACAGCATGTGGTGTGGTTTGAAGATGCCAGAAGCGTATTGGCAAAATTCACTCTTGCCAATGAATTCAGACTGGGAGGACTCAGTTATTGGACAATAATGAGCTATTTCCCGCAAAACTGGCTGGTTCTAAGAAATGTTTTCAATATCCGGAAGGTGCTATAAAATACGTAAATTTTCCATTTTTTTAAACTTATTGACATTAGGTGTAGCTTGTGTTATTGTCTGCTTTGGATAGTTTATAACGAGGCGTTATAATTATTCATATTCGTATGGAAAGCCTTGGAAAACAAGGGTATTCGTTAGGCTGAAATCCACAGATTGATATGCTGTGGATTTTAGCGACTCTATTGAATGAAAGGAAGCAGATATGAACAAGGCGGAACTTTTAGGAAGATGGACCAAAGAAAAGTCCGAAGAGCTTTATGGTATAAAAAACTGGGGTAACGGATATTTCTCAATTTCAGACAATGGGGAAGTTCTGGTAAACCCGTATAAGGATAATGAGTCGGCTGCAGTCAGCCTTATGGATATTATTTCTGGAGTGCGCGAGCGCGGGCTGGATATGCCTGTACTATTACGTTTTGAAAATCTTTTGGATTCACAGATTTCTTTTCTGAATAACTCTTTTAATGATGCGATGAAAAAGCTTAATTACAGGGGTGCTTACAGAGGAGTTTATCCTATAAAAGTAAACCAGCAGCAGCAGGTAGTTGAGGAGGTAACCAAATTCGGACAGCGCTATCACCATGGCCTCGAAGTGGGAAGTAAGGCTGAGCTAGTTGCAGCTTTATCCGTAATGAAGGATAAAGAGGCCTGCTTAATCTGTAACGGTTACAAGGATGAAGAATTTATTGATTTAGGCCTGTATGCGGTAAAGATGGGCTTTAAATGCTTTTTCGTTATTGAAATACCGGGTGAACTTGATATTGTAATGGAGAGATCAAGGGCTTTAGGTATAAAACCCAATATAGGAATCAGAATAAAACTTTCTGCAAAGGCAGGAGGACATTGGACCGAATCTGGTGGTGACAGAAGCATTTTTGGCTTGAATATGTCACAGGTTATTGCCATGGTGGACGAACTTAAGGAAAAGAATATGCTTGATTCTCTCAAACTATTGCATTACCACCTTGGTTCACAGATTCCAAACATCAGGGATATCCGTTCAGCGGTACTTGAGGCAGCACGTGTATATGCTGAGCTGGTTAAGGAAGGCGCACCGATGGGTTTTCTTGACCTGGGCGGCGGATTGGCTGTTGACTACGACGGTTCAAATACTAACTATACCTGCAGTCGTAATTACACAGTGGAAGAGTACTGTACCGACATAGTCGAGGCAGTTATGACAACACTGGACTCAAGTGATGTACCTCATCCTATAATAGTAACCGAATCCGGAAGAACCACAGTTGCCTACTATTCGGTGCTACTGTTCAATGTTCTTGATGTGGAAAAGTTTGAGGAGCATAATATACCGGACACTTTGGACGACAATACGTCTGAGCAGATAAAGAACCTGTTTGATGTAAATAAAAACGTTACTCAAAAAAATGTACAGGAGTGTTATAATGATGCTCTATACTATCGTGATGAAATAAGAGATATGTTCAAGCACGGAAGGATAAGCCTCAGAGAACGTGCATTCTCAGAGAAAATATTCTGGAATACCATCAATCAGATTGCTAAGGAAAAGCAGAAACTGAAAAACTCTCCCCCTGATTTGGAGGATATTGAAAGCGCAATTGCGGATATATACTACTGTAATTTCTCGGTATTCCAGTCTATTCCAGATAGCTGGGCTATTGATCAGCTTTTTCCGATTATACCGTTACACAGGCTGCTGGAGATGCCAAAACGCGACGCGGTCATAGCTGATATTACCTGCGATTGCGATGGTAAGATAGATCACTTTATTGATTTGCATGATGTACGGAATACTTTGCCGCTGCACGAGATGAAAAATGGTGATGACTACTATCTGGGAGTATTTCTGGTTGGGGCTTATCAGGAAACCCTGGGGGATCTTCATAATCTTTTCGGAGATACAAATGTAGTAAGTGTCAGAATTAATGGTGACGGTACCTATGACCTTGTAAAGGAAATTCACGGCGACAGCGTATCGGATGTTTTGTCATATGTAGAATTTGACCCGAAGGATATGCTGGTAAGCTTCCGTGAGAAAGCTGAGGACGCTATCCGCAATGGTCTTATCAGTGCAAGTGAAAGACCTGAAATAATGAGAGCCTATGATAATGGCTTACGTGGATACACTTATTACGAAAGGTAAGTTTGGTACAGAGTTTGGTACAGATAGATTGCAATAAAAAATTAGCATCTATTTGAAATTAAGATGGGGCAGCTTAATATGAGCTGCCCTTTATTATTGGGTTCTTTCATCAAAAATTACAGCATTATTATTGGCTAAGGATAGCTCTTCAAGATCGTGGTAAGGCGGTCCTAACGGAGTACCCGCGGTAATCACCATATCTGCGTCATTTGGAAGACCAAGCCAGGAGTTTTCACTTATTTGTGCTCTTCCCCCGTCAATTGAAATACCGTACCTCGTATCTGATATATTGTTTGCTGTTATCGAACCCCGGGAGTATTCCAAAAGGTGTAATCCGGTGTCCAATGAATTAATTCTGTTGTTTTCAATGACATAGTTATCGGCTCCCTCCTCAACTGTTGTTATCCCAGCCAGAAGGTGAGGTGAAACTGTCTTTCCGGGACCTGAAAGGTTACAGTTTACTATTGCGGCATCGGTTGACATGATTCTGACAAGCTCAGAAGGATGCCGTACTGCGCTTACTATTGATATTCCGTTCAGACGTACAGCCGGTGCACTGATAATTATTGGAGTTGAGTCGGTTTCAGGGGAAATATACGGATTTTCTTCTCCCAACAAGGTAACTCCTGCCTTTGTAATATTTATTGTGCTAACGGTAAAGGCTCCTCTGAGATGAACCGTTCCTCCTGGCTCAACTGCTGCCAGTGCTACTTCTATAGTTCCCAGTGGATGCCGTTGGTTTCCTACTCCATCTACAGCTCCCGAAAGGGCGTATATATTTGTAAAGTCTACAGAATACTCAACGGCGTAATTAAGTACAGTCTGTATATCTGATGCATTGGCATAACCTGCTGCCGGGCGCTGTGTTATTAATTCTGAAAGCACCTGTGCCTGCCGAGTGCCGGAAATGGTATCAAACTCAGAAAGATTTAAGCTTAGAGCCGCATCGGTAACTGCTGCTCTCATTTCGGTTTCTGTTTCAGCCTGATTGGCAGCGGTCAAAGGAAGAAAAGGTTTTTCAGCTGCTCCTACCTTCAAAATAAGAAGAGAGGCTGTCACATTGATTTCAGTTCCACTTAACCTGTAGCTTAATATTATAGGCTCAAGGCTGTTATGGTTCCGTACTGTTAGAATATCACCTGCTTGGGCACTTATAACAGCCATTCCTGAATTTGAGGAAGAAGCAGGTAACCCGGTTGAATAGATTGAGCCCGGAACCAAATTGTTATTCAGAAATAGAGCAAACTGACTTGGCCGCTGACCATTTACACTGAACCAAACAGCATAAGTGCCTGTCTCATCTAATGAAACAGTATCACTTCCTGCCGTATGAGACACTCCCTGCATAATCCCGTTATTACTAAAGGGTACGCTGCTCTCGGGAGTAATGCTTTGACTTCCGGTATTATAGACATATCCGTAGGCTTTGGTGACTTCAGGTGCTATGACGGTGTAATTTAGTATTAGCTTAGGGAAATAAGGTTCCCATATAATTTTATCACTTCCAAATTGAATAAGTGTATTACCATCTGAATTTGTCAAAGCAAGGCCGTTATTTACATATATCCCTCCCAGCCAGTCATTTACAAGCTGAGTTACGTCTATCTGTATGCTTTTGTACAAGTCCTCCGATGTAATATCAACCTGTGATGAAGTGGCTTCAGTAGTAGGAAATGTATCATATGTCACATAGGAGGCGTCAAAGGATTCAGTTACCCTGTTTACAGCAATTGTATCAGCGCCAAGTCCAGACTTTGAGATTACAGCCAGTTGTAGATATGCACTATCTACTGAATTTGCAGCTATAGTTGTAAAATCAAACTTAAGTAAGCTTATACAGTTTTCAAAAATTTCATCAGTGCCTGCATAAAGCAGGGGATGATATGAGAAGTTATCGTTAGGTTGAGCTGAGGACACAAAAGTATTCTGAGAAACAGTTAAAACAACGGGAGGCATTAATATATTCCCTCTTTCATTATAAAATATATTTATAAAGATAATTCTCTACTTTACATAATATTTGCATTAATAATGGAGTGTTACAATAATCAGGAAAGTGATACTGTTTTTTTCTATTGATATGAAAAAATACTGGGCCCCATAGTGAAGTATTTATTATAAATTAACCAAATGGATTTCTTAATAATATGCTTATTTTACAATTGGGGAATAAGAAAGTTATAGTTAAAGCAAAATAACTATAGCTTATTAAATATTGTTTGTATTGAGGTTATTCATATGTTCGGAAAATTTGATTTAAGGTATAAACTTGCTATCGTTTGGATTGCAGGTTTTTTAATACTATGGTTGTTTTTTTACAGCACTTTCCAAGCTAATAGTCTAAAGTATGATTTGGACCACATAATCAAAGGAATAGAGGATACCGACTGGGAGCAGGCTGATAAGTTTACTACTAATTTTTCGAATAAATATTATGGCAAGAAATACATTTATCAAATTAATAATTCTACAGAGATGTTTGCTACCTTTGAGTATTCGGTAAGACAGTTGAAGCTGGCTGTAAGGAACAGACAGGAAAGTGCACTGGAATATGCAGGGCTTCTAAGAGAAGGCATTAACTATGTTGCTGAGCCTTTTACAGGGCCGTAAAATAGTACATCGTCAGCTTGTGACTTTGTCCATGAAAATAATTAAATGGAGACCAGCCATGAATACTTTACTTAGTTATAGCATAAGGGTAATTATAGTATATTTCTTCACATATCTTGCAACCAGAATTCTTACTAAAAAGGCAATAGCTGAGATGACTGCTTATGAGATGGCTGGTCTGAT
>JAEYWA010000238.1 GCA_023431385.1 Bacillota bacterium
AGAAACAGCAGTGTGTATACAATGGTGAATCAGTTACATTAAAATGGAACTAAAATATAGTAGTCGATGCTCAACTGAGAATTTCAGTTGAGCGTTATTTTATGTAAAGGGTAAAGCGATAAAGATAGGAGATACAGATAGGAGATACATGCGGTATGGCGTTGACAATATTATACAAATTATAGATAATATAATGTATATATGTATATAACATACAACATATGGCAAATCAAACCGATAGGAGGATATTATGGAGAAAAACAGGTTATATCTAAAGCTTATCCCAATGGCTTTCTTTGTACTGCTTTTATGTGCAACAACAATGCATAGTGATATCAAGGGCGTAAAAAACGAAACGAATTCTGTTATGCCACAAATGGATGGGACTAAAGCAGAAGCTAAGAGTACTCCATTAGTAAGTAGTGTAGATAATCAACAGGCAAAACAGGATAATGAAAAAACTCAGTACATAGAAGATAGTAAATCTGAGAATCAAAAGCAAGAGAGTGTGAATCAGAATCCAATCAAGTCTACACCAAATTCCAGTAAGGTTACTTTGCCCCCTACTAAGAATACAGGTAACGGTCTAGCTTCCATAGGAAAAAGAAATGTGGCTGCTACGGACCTGACTAATTATGATCCAGAAAGAATTACCACGGTCAATGGTATCGATGAACTTGATAAACTTCAGTCAGCTCATAATTATGCTAATAATGAGGACCATATGTGGGTATATCATCAAGTGGGTGCTCCTGCTTTAAAAATAACCTTTGATGAGCTGACATATGTAGAAGCATATTGTGATTATATATTCATATATAATGGAAATGATGAGTTATTAGGAACATATACAGGTCAGGAATTAGAGGGAAAGACGATTACTGTATGGGACAATACGTTCAAAATTAGGTTGACCTCAGATAGTAGAGTCACATACCATGGTTTTAAAGTGACAGAAATTAAAACAAATGCTGAACCAGAATTGTCTCTTACCTATGCTGTATCAGAAGCGAATCAGGGATATTTTGAGAGTGATACACTTTTATATAATATCAAATATGAGAAGAAGTATGTCGAGAACGGTGAAGTTAAGACTATAAATCTGACGGACAGTGTTCGTTTTGCTTGGGAGAGCTCTACCGGAGTGGGCTCAGAACGAGTAGAGATGAAGAAAGAGAATGGTTCTTATACTTTACTTGCTAAAAAAGAAGGAGACGCATCAGGTAATATAAAACTCTATGAGGGAACTAGTGAGGAAGCAATTGTAACATCAGAGCTTTTTACCTTTACGATAAAACCTCTTATCCAGGACGAAAATAATAGTTATGGTACAACATATGTTAATCAGACTAAAAAAATATATCTTAGTGATATACAGGTAAGAGGAAAGTCTGCAACCCCTTGGATTACCAATGTTACTAGTAGTGATCCTAATATCATAGCTGTCGTTAAAAACACTGCGCTTAGTGGATATTCATTTACAGTTAGAGGACTAATGGAGGGGAATGTAGAACTTACCATAGACTATGCGGTAAAGGATGGAGATAAAGTACTTAACGTTATTAAACGTGTATCTATGCAGTGTAAACCAGAGTATTATAATATTAATACCAGTATCGCTGGTACTTCGTTATTTCAATTAATGCCAACACAGACTAGTGAAGTGATATATAATTTAACTAGGAGCTTTTACAATGAGTATAACGAAGTAACTTATGTAAACAATATAGATTTAACAGACTTTACCTTAGAAGTTGTGAACTATCAAAATAGTTCCTCTTTAGTAGATACTCGTGTGGAGGGAAATAAAGTACTGATTACTGCTAAAGCTCCAGGCGAAGGTAGCATATATGTTGTATTTAAAAAAGATGGAGTGTTAGTATCTAGATCGTATATCTCATTTACTATATCAGCAGAACGCTATTTATTTGAGTATAACGGTCCAAGAACATTCTTTAGAAAACAGATAGTAGAGGCGCCGGTCTTAAATCATTATATCTATGTAGATGGAACCATACAGAAGCAAGAAGTAGAAGATGCAGAGATTACGTGTAATGAGAATGATGTTTTTACATATGAAAACAAAACTCTTACGGCTGCTGATGTATCATATACATATAAATATGTATCTTTTACATGTACCTACAATAATCAAAAGTATTATATTAATGATTATTTTATGGTTAACGAACCATATTTGTACGCTTCTAGAGAGCTTTATCCAGGAGAAACAACTAGTATAGCTATGAGTATTTTTAAACCTAGTGATGATTATAGTGTAACCTGGTCTTTAAAAAATACATACTCCTATGAGACCCAAGAGCATGCTACTCTTCAGTCTGATGGTGGTACGACAGCCTTCTTATCGTGTTTGAATCCTGGATATGTAGATGTAACAGCGACCATAAAAAGAGGAGAAGAAACCGTTAAATCTGTAACAAAAACTTTTTATATAAATTCACAGTATCAGAGCATGTTTAGCTCTACTAATGATGTGAACCTCAAGGTTAACGAAAGAACTAATATCACAGGATATGACTATAGAATTAATAATACATATTATAATACTAGTATTGACACGGTGACAAGCAGTGATCCTTCTATTGCAGAGGTGATTGATTACAAAAAAACTCAGTATACGAACTATAGTACGTATGCATTTAAAATTAAAGGAAATAGTATAGGAAGTACAAATATAACAGTAGCTTTTACCTATATTGATAAAGATGGTACGCCAGTTCAAAAACAAGAGACGGTAAGAGTAACAGTAAATGACGATGAGTATAGTTGCCAGTGGAATGTAGATAAGACTTCCGGTGTCCCTGGAGAGAGTATACCATTAAACGTTTACTATCAAAGAGAGGGTTATAATATAAATGGAGAGTATGTTACTACGACGGTAACTCCATCTGAGGTGTATTATCAGATAGATTCTTCTGAATCTAATATAGCGACTATTGAAAATGGTATGTTAATTTTTAAAACGGATGCGGCTCCTGGTAGTTCATTTACCATTAAACCAACTGTAAAAATAAATGGTAAGGAGTACTCTGCCGGTAGTAAGACATTCCAGGTCGTATCCAGTTATTATAAGATTCAAGGAGTTACTGATGAGGTTATTATAAAAGAAGGCGATACGAAGACACTGAAACCAGAGCTATATCAATATGATAAGGATAATCTGACTGGAAAAAAAGTCGAAAATATTACATTTGGTTGGAGTAGTAGTAGCGATGCTACTGCTAGCGTACCTAACTTAAGCAATGAGTATATCTCTGCTACAGGAATGTCTATTACGGGTAGTAAAGCAGGTGAAACTACTGCTTATTTGGCAGTATCCAATAAGGAGCAGAGTGGTATTCCATATATCTCACAGAGTATTAGAGTGGTAATACTTCCTAAGGATATTCCTGATTTGGAAATAGGTGAGAGAGGAACCGTTTTAAGTCGAGTAAGTTATTTTAAAATTACACCTACAACTACAGGTGTTTATAAGATTGCGTGCTCTAATGACTATGACTATCCAGTAATGGAAATCATGGATTACGATCTAAATACTATAGCTACCTACACGAGGAGTCATTCTCTCTATTCAGGATCTTTAATTGTACCTGTTACATTAGAAGGGGGAAAGACTTATATAATTCGTACAGGATCAACAGATACGGATGGAGGGTACAGCTTCTATACGTATACCCTTTCAGTGAATCCTACGGTTGTGAAAAAAAGTATTCAGGGCTGTGACATAACTATGTCTTCTAGCAATGCGATTTATAATGGTAGAAAACAAGAGCCAACGATTACAATAAAAGATGGGAAAAAGACACTTCAAGAGAACGTTGATTATATCCTGGATTATTCAGGGGCTATGGTCAATGCCGGATTGTATACCATCAATATATCTGGTATGGGAAACTATTATGGTACTAGTATAAAAAACTTCACAATTAATAGAGTCTCTTTGACACAGGATATGTTGCAACCGTCTCTAAGTCAGATCATCGCTAATGGAGAGGTGCAAAAGCCGGAAGTGGTAGTAAAGAATGGGGAAGATACGTTAAAACAAGGATCTGACTATAACATCTACTATAAAGGCGATTTTATTGCCATTGGTGAGTACTTAATTACAATCACTGGAACGGGTAACTACAGTGGTAGTGTCACTAAGACCTTTGAAATTAAGAATCAACTGGATCTTACAAAATGTACGGTAAAACTAAGTAACGATAGTTTTGTTTATAACGGCGAAGTACAAAAACCAGATGTAACGGTGTTGAATGGAACCACGCCACTGTCTGCGATTACGGATTATGAGATTCAATATAATGGTGGAGATTTCAAGTCTATTGGCACACATACGCTAACGATTATTGGAACAGGCAATTATACTGGTAGTGTAGAGACGAAATTTGTAATTAATCCTATTGATATTACCTCATATTCAGTGGCGTTATCAGCTTCTGAATTTACCTATACTGGTAACGAACAAAAACCAACTGTAACGGTAAAGGCAAACAAAGAGGATACAAGTGCGTTAATAGAGGATACGGATTATGAAATCCAATATAATGCGGGAGATTTTAAGTCTGCTGGCACACATAAGCTAACGATTATTGGAAAAGGTAATTATACTGGTAGTATAGAGAAGACATATGTAATTAACCCAATTGATATTACCTCATATTCAGTGGCGTTATCAGCTTCTGAATTTACCTATACTGGTAACGAGCAAAAACCAACTGTAACGGTAAAGGCAAACAAAGAGGATAAAAAGGAGTTAAAAGAGGGTACAGATTATGAGATTAAATATAATGCGGGAGATTTTAAGTCTGCTGGTACACATAAGCTAACGATTATTGGAAAAAACAATTATTCCGGTAGTGTAGAG
>JAEYWA010000273.1 GCA_023431385.1 Bacillota bacterium
TCTGTCAGCGTCCAATGGTACGTTAAAATCAACTCTTACAATAACTTTTTTTCCAGCTACATCGATATCTTCGATGGTCTTCTTGTTCATCATACTCATATGTTCACACTCCTATATATTTTTATAAAGCATAGATACAAAGAAAATATTTCGGTTATAGAAAAATTTTCTTACATCATATGCCATTTCAACGAGGCTATATGCTCACCGTCTGAAAACCGAATTAGTAAGAGGACAGATACTATGTATATTATCCAATTTATAAAGAATCATTACAACTTTGTGCAGTGATTACAAAGAATTAATATATCTAATTCTTTATAAATAACCAAAGTAATTTTACATCTTTTTCACTCTTATTTCAATAGATTTGTTAGTAAATTAACACATCTGGAGAATTACTTCTCAATATGGTATTATTTTGGCAGGCCAAATTGCATACTTAACATACAAGAGATATTAGGGAGGAAGAAAATGAAAATTCAGAAACCTCAGCTACCAAACGATATTTGCGTCTCCAACAATATTTCAGATACCATCCAACAGCAGTTGGAATCAGGGTATGATATAGACAAGTTTCATTTTATGAATTGTACCTTAAGTTTATCAACATCAAAAACGCTGGTTTTCTACAAGTGTATTTTTGAAAAATGTGCTTTTAGAAAGAGTAATAATAATTATGTATTTGAAGATGTTGTATTTAAGGATTGTGATCTGTCTAATATGGACTTCACTGATGCAGGGTTCAGCAGTGTAGAATTTTTAAATTGTAATATGACCGGCATTAATATGACAAAGGCTAAGCTGTGTGATGTGACTATAGATGAATGCAGTATGCGGTATTCACTATTTTCCAATGCCGATTTTACACGTGTATTTATTCAGAAGTCTAACCTTTCAAACAGTTACATCTGGGAGGCTACTCAAAAAGATTTATCCTTTTCTCAATGTAACCTTACTTCTGCTGAACTGGCCGGAACGATGCTGAAAGGTATAGATTTTACCTCCAGTGATATTGACGGCCTTTTATTAAGAGGCCCGGAGTTAAAAGGAGTTATAGTTAATGAATATCAGGCTCTGGGATTATCAAAAATACTAGGAATAATTATTAAGTAAAAGTTAAATTTAAAGGACCGCAGCAAAAATCTAATAAATAGCTTTGCTCGGTCCCTTTTACTCGATAAAATTTTATAAATAAGTATTGCTATAGGTTATGTTGTATGCCCTTTTAGATTCTTTATAGAAATTCCTATACTCTCAAACGGATCAATATATATATTGTCCTGTTCAATAGCCACCCACTTAAAATCAGACTCTGCAGAAATTTTATAAAGTTTGCCGCAGTCGATTATTCCGGTTCCTACTTCTGTCATCTTTTTTTCTGTCCTGTCCGACATATCCTTGATGTGAATGGTTTTGATACGAGAAATATTTTTCGTAAGATATTCAGCAGCGTCTAGTCCCGCATGGGTCACCCAATAGCAGTCCAGTTCAAGAGACACGTTCTCGGGTGATGTGTTTTTAAGTATTATATCCTCAGCCATTTCTCCGGAATATTTAGGTTCAAACTCATGGGCATGATTGTGATACATAAAATGAATTCCGTTTCTGCGCATCTTCTCGCCCCATTTTTCAGCTTTTTCGCACAAACGTACCCAGCCGTCCTTGTCTTCAGCTTCATACCAGCCTAAACTTATATACTCTGTCTCAAGATAATTACAGTATTTAATAAGTTCGTCCAGATCATTATTTAGTATATCCGTGTTGGTGTGGGTTCCCATTGCCTTTAGATTGTATTTCTTAAGCAATTCCTTCATATCCTTTGAATTTATATCAAAGAAGGAATAAAACTCAACACCGGCGTATCCTGCCCTAGATACTTCCTTTAAAACATTCTCAAAGCTCTCTGTACATTTTTCACGTAAGGAATAAAGTTGCAAGCCTATTTCTGGCTTCATATAATTTCAACTCCTTTTATACATTCTCCGCGTTCAGCGGATTCAAATATCGCATCAATAATCTTCATAACACGCATGGCCTGAGCAGGTGTAACAATAAGTTCTTCCTCTCCCCTTATAGCCTTTACAACGTTCTCATAATAATCCTTGCAGTCCGGATTCATATTGGGCAGAGGTATTTCATCAATGGTCTCCACAGGCCGCGGTGCCATCGTCTTTGTAGGCCCCGCACTTGTATGTACTATTCCTTCCTCCCATTTAAATTCTACAAGGTTGGCTTTAAGAATTTTTCCGTTGCATTCCCAGTCGTTTATTACCAGAGTTCCGGAATCAGTGCTGATATGCCACCTTGGCAGCGGAATAAAGGTGTAGGTGTCGACCTCTATGAATGCACTCAAACCGTTCTCAAACTTAAGCATTACTTTAAAGTTGTCATCAACATCTTTGAACTTTACACTTAACAAATGTGCATATATCTCCGTAACAGGGCTGTCAACCAGCCAGAGCAGCTGATCCAGCAGGTGTACACCCCAGTCCAGCAGCATTCCGCCTCCAGCCTCCTTAACACATCTCCAGTCTCCAGGAACACCTCTCGAGCCTTGAACTCTTGATTCTATATAAAAGGGGTTTCCAATCAGCTGCTTTTCAAATGCTTCCTTAACAATTCGGAAATCCTTATCCCAGCGCCTGTTCTGATGAACAGTAAATATTCTGTTTACCTCTTTTGAGACTGCCAAAACTTCCTCCAGTTCTTTTGCATTCATCATAACAGGCTTTTCACATATAACATGTTTACCTGCCTTTAGTGCCTCAATCGAAATATCCTTATGGAAATTGTTTGGTGTAGCTATGATAACCAGTTCAGTGCTGTCTTTAAGGCATTCCTCCAAAGAGGCATAGGGCCTGTACCCTTCCTCTTCTGCTGTCTTAATCCTCTTTGGATTAATATCGTATACACCGATAACCTTTATGGAATTAATGTTCTTGATCTGTTTGGCATGAAATGAACCCATTCCGCCAAAACCAATAATTGCAGCTTTTATACCCATAATTTGCCCCATCTCCATCACAAACGCGATGGTATAAAAAGTAGTAAATAGCCACATTTGTGGCTTTTTTGTACGCCAAGCCATACGATGTATTCACCGCAAAATTGCTTTGCGTTATGCCCACCACATACCCTTTGGTTTTTCTTCAAATATCATTACTCTTTTCAGGAATGAAACAGCCTTTTCCAAGCCCTCTTTTGAAGTCATAAGACTATCCTCATGCTCAATAGACATTACATAATCATAGCCTGAAAGCCTCAGTTCACTGCAGATTGCTCTCCAAACCTCTTCTCCGTGTCCATAGCCCACAGTTCTGAATAACCAGGATCTCTCTGTCTCATTTGCAAAATGCTTTGTATCCAGAACACCATTTTTGCTAGTATTATATAGATCTATTTTTGTGTCTTTAGCGTGGAAATGGTAAATTGCTCCCTTGAGCTCTCTGATTGCTGCTACAGGGTCAATTCCCTGCCAGAACAGGTGTGAAGGGTCAAAGTTTGCTCCTATTATGTCTCCCACTGCCGTTCTGAGCTTAAGAACAGTATCTGGATTATACAGACTGAAGCCCGGATGCATTTCAAAAGCTATTTTATCAACACCATACTTCTTAGCAATCCCGGCGGTTTTCTGCCAGTAGGGTATCAGCACCTCATTCCACTGCCATTTCAATATTTCCTGGAAATCATCAGGCCACGCACAGGTAACCCAGTTTGGATATTTTGAATTTTCACTATCTCCGGGACACCCTGAGAAGGTAACCACTCTGTCTATCCCCAATTCACCGGCCAACTGGACAGCAGCTTCAAATTCTGTATGGAACTTCTGAGCAATTTCCTTTTTAGGGTGTACCGGGTTGCCATGCACCGATAAGGCACTTAAGGTCATTTCATACTTTTCCAGGGTAGCCTTGAACTCTTTAATAAGCTTCTTTTCCTTTATAAACTTCACCGCATCACAATGTGAAGTTCCAGGGTAGCCCCCGCAGCCTATTTCAACAGCGTCTACCCCTATACATTTCAAATATTCCAAGGTACTGTCAAGGGGTTGATCTCCAAGCAAAACCGTAAATACTCCTAATTTCATAATAAAACCTCCATTCTGCCGCACTCAGCGACTAAGTTGTAACACTAACAAACTAATCAGTCAGGATTTTACATTAACATATTTGGTAAAAATCTAAATTATTCATTGAAGTAAACAGGTTTACCAGTCCTTGCCGATTCATACATAGCCTCAAGAATCTGAGTAACAACGAGTGCCTGTTCAGGGGTTACGGTAAGCTTACCCTTACCTAATACTGCATCTATAAAAGCCAGCTGCTCCAGAACCTCCGGTTTTTGAGAGCCTCCCTCGTAGAAGGCCACTCCTCCTGCGTTAAAGTCAGGTTTTAGCACGTATTGATTACCATTTTTTACACCATTTATTCTGAGCCCGTCAAGCATGTCTGCCCCTGCTTCGGTACCACAGAGTATAGTTGCAGCCTCGAGGCTTTCAAGTGAATTAAGCGCCCAGCTGGATTCAAGAATTATTGTTGCACCGTTTTCCATTACTACAAAGCCGAAAGCACTATCTTCAACAGTAAATGCCTCAGTATCCCAGTCTCCCCAGGCATTACCTGTATTTTTCTGGTTGTTCAGCTTATGATAGGTTGTTCCGACAGCATATTTGGGCTTGTAGTTATCCATCATCCACAGTGTAAGGTCAAGGGCATGTGTTCCGATATCTATCAAAGGACCTCCACCCTGTTCATATTCATTGAGAAAAACTCCCCAGGTTGGAACGGCTCTGCGTCTTATTGCCCTTGCTTTAGCCATATATATTTCACCTAAAACGCCATTTCTGCATTCTTCCTTTAAATATCTGGAATCAGGGCGGAAACGATTCTGATAACCAATTGTCAGTACTTTTTTATTTACCTTTGCAGCCTCTACCATTTTGCTGGCTTCAGCTGAATTAATAGCCATGGGTTTCTCACACATAACATGTTTTCCGGCATTTAGCGCTGCTACAGTAATTTCACTGTGTGAACGATTTGGTGTGCAAACATATATTATGTCAATACTGCTGTCTTTAAGTAAATCTCTGTAGTCAGTGTATGTTTTTGCATCTACAGTGCCAAACTCCTTTGCAGCCTTTTGAGCCTTCTCGGGAGCAATATCACAAAATGCAACCATATCTACCAACCCGGTTGCCTTAACACTTGGCATCTGTTTTCCGTTTGCTATTCCCCCGCATCCGATTATTCCTGCTTTTAAAATTGTCATACTTCCTCCAATCTGCTGCATAGCAGCGATGAAACGTCTGAGTGCTATGCACACTAATAGTGTATAGTTATATAAATACGCCTCGTTATATTGACAATAATAACGTCATTTTGTTAATATCGATAGTAAATAATTCTATAATTCTAGACAAAAACTGACGTCTATACAACCTCCTTTATTGGCCTTATAGAGGATATAGGAGTAGATACATGTCATTACATTTTGTAGCCGATATGCGGTACAAAGCCATTACATGTCTTTTCATTACTTTTTGTGTTCGCGCCATGCGCGTAGATGGGAGATAACATGAGTGCTTATTTTGAAATTTCCAGAGAAGCTGATAGAAAAATTCATATATTTAGAATAATTGATAACTACTGCGAGCCTCATTTCCACTCAAACATAGAATTGGTTTATGTTGTCAGCGGTAAGACGAATATAAACATAAACGGACAGATCAGAACTCTGACCGAGGGCTGCATATCTATTGCAAACAGTTATGACATACATTCCTACACAGACCTTGAGAATTCGGACACAATAATCATGATAATACCTGTAGAACTTGTGAACAGCTATGTTGCCTCCATACGTTCCAAGGTGTTCTCAAGTTCCTTTATTAATAGCTGCGATAACACAAAATGTATTTTTAGTGTAATGGAAAAGCTGCTTAATACTCAGGATTCCTCCAATGAACTGGTCAGTAAGGGTGCCGCCTACTATATATTGGGTCTTTTATGTGACTGTGTTGAACTCATCGATAAGCCAACGGTAAATAGTACCGATCTGGCCAGAAAAATTCTTGTATATCTGCAGCAGAATTACTTGAATCCTCTTTCAATTGAGACACTGGCGAAGCATTTTGGCTATAACAAGGACTATCTGTCAAAATTTTTTAATTCCTATTTGGGCTGCGGCTTTAACAGCTACATGAATGCACTGCGTTCACGGCATGCAGCCCAGCTTATATCCAGCGGAAAATCAGATTTGACTGATATAGCCTTTATGTCCGGCTTCGGAAATTATCGCACCTTTAACAGGGCCTTTCTTCAGTCTTATGGAATCACTCCCTCGGAATATAAAAAAAGACTTGCAGGCATAAAGCATACAAGCCATATTGAAGTATCATGTTGAACGTAAATATAATGTTAAACATTAATATTCATGTACACTTTTAAAGCTCATTTAATTTATGTTTCTGTACGCATTACGCTATTTGATCTGCTTTTAATCAGCAGTGTAAGAACAGTAGCGATAACCAGTACGGCCGTAACAGCCAGACCGCCCTCCAGTCCAAATTCCCCTCCGTTTATTAATATATTTGAATTATTAGATTCAAAGGAAAAAACGGTAGCATTAATTTTGATACCGCTGACAGCGATTCCAAAAACATTGCCCTGTACGAAATTCCACACTGAATGAATTGCGCACACTCCCCATATATTCTCTGTGCAAAGCATATATACCGAAGCAAAAATGCCAAACAAAGCAAGGTTTATTAATGGCAGAATTGAAATTCCGTTGTTGAATATATGCATTAGCGCAAACAGTACAGAATTAAGCAAAATTGCAATTATCACTGATTTTTTTGCAGCCAGAGAAACCATAAAATAACCTCTTAGTATTACTTCCTCACTCATTCCCTGACACAGGAAGCCCAGGAAAAAAACCAGAACCATGCCGATATTGCTGCCCAGTACCAGCCCTTTGTACTCAAGTGTCCCGGTTAACCAGCAAATCAGAACTCCAGCCCCAAACATAAGCGCTCCCACAAGCAGACCTGTCAGATAGTTTGAAACTGCTTTTCTCTTTGTAAAACCCATTGAGAAAAGGCTGCGCTTTTCAATGAATCTGCAGTATATAATGGCTAATGTGGTTGCAATAACAGTACAGAACAACATTAAAATGTTCACCCAATCCCCACTCATCAATTGACTGGCATATTCCTGATTTTTTGCAGGATCAGTCAAATCAGCAGTACCGTTTGTCATGTCCGATACTACTTTAACAATGGTTCCAATAAAAAGCGGCAGACCGGCTGCTATCTGAGTGACTATAAATACAGCAACAAAAACCAGTACCTGTACTATAATATTGGGTTTGAAGCGAGCCTTTTCGGCCTCAACAATAAAAGCCGGTTTGTTTCTAAGTAGATCTAACATAATGACCTCCATTTTATAATAAATTTATAACTTTCATATTGTCATTGATTATATAGGTCCAGGAGGCAGTGGGAGTGCCAAAGCCCCTTTTCGACAGCTCGCTCTCACTGATACCGAAATCCATATACTCAAGTTCTGCCAATATTCCATCTTCCATTCGGTTCATCATAGAATCAAATTCCTGTATAACCAGTTTCCGATATTCATCCACAGGAACTTTCCTGGTAGCTCTCACCAAATGAATACCCTCCTGCGCACTTTCACAATATTCGAGAAAATCATACCAACACTCATCAAAATAATGAATTGCAGTCCTTCTAGAAACAAGATCAACATGATGTGAACCATAAAGGTCTGAAAGTTTCAAATATAAGTCAGGCCTTTTCTGCGCAAGCAGTGACGAGACCGTTTCATACAGCAGTTCATTCCGCTTTTCAGCAAATACTCTTCTTTGATACTCCAACAGCAGAGAGTATTTTCCAAGGCTTTTGCGTATATCAAAATTCTGTCCGTTAATAACCCTTTGTATATGGTTTATCAAGGAATTAAGCCTGCTGTCCGTTATTTTTTCTTCCTGCCTCAAACATTGATATTTTATCGGTAATACTTTTTTTATTTCAAACCTTGAAAGGAGTTCATCTTCAAGGCTTATAAAAAACCTTGAGGCTCCGGGGTCCCCCTGTCTTCCCGCACGTCCTCTGAGCTGATTGTCAATTCTGACACATTCGTTTTTATTGGTTCCTATTACATATAAGCCTCCCAGTGCCATAACCTTTAAAGTTTCATCGGATTCAGGATTCCCATCTCCAAGCTTTATGTCGACACCTCTCCCTGCCATATTGGTTGAAACGGTAACTGCTCCCAATCTCCCAGCGTTTGCAATAGTTTCAGCCTCCCCTGCATCATTTTTGGCATTCAGAACAACGCATTTAATACTATTCTCCTTTAGCCTTTGTGACAGCCTTTCCGACTCTTCAATACTTGATGTCCCTATAAGAATTGGCCGGCCGGAGCTGTGAACCTCTGCAATCTCTTTTATTAATGCGTTATCCTTGGCCTCGCGATGGGTAAAAACCTCATCTGGATAATCTATACGAATACATTCTTTATGAGGTTTGACAATATAGACTCTCCTATTGTAGGTATCTAGAAATTCCTCTTCCGAGGATTGAGCAGTTGCAGTCATTCCAGCCATTTCAGGATACAGGCTTATAAAATTCTGTATTGTTATTTTTCCGAGAATTCTACTGTTCGGAGTATTGTCAATACCCTCCAAGGCCTCCGCAGCCATTTGCAGGCCATCATGCCATTTTCTTCTATCTGCAACTCTTCCGGTGAATTCATCAACTATCTCAATCCTACCATTTCTGACAATATAATCAACATCTCTCTTCAACAGAATTTTTGCATGTAGTAGATTGTTTATAAAGGTAAGAAGTTCCAAGTTGTCCTTGTAAAGATTTCCACAATCTAATTCTCTTTCTACAGTGCTTATTCCTGCATCCGTTAAATAAACATTTCTTTTGTTTTCATCAGTTTGATAATGCTTCCCGGGTACTAATCCACTAACAATCTGCACCAGTTTTTTATCTATTGTCCGGTATTGACTGCTATACTTTCCTGCGATAACCAGAGGTACTCTTGCTTCATCTATCAGTATGGAATCCGCCTCATCCACAATTACATAATTAAATTGACGTTGAACAAGGTCAGTTTCACTGTATACAAGAGTATCCCTCAGAAAGTCAAAGCCCGCTTCTTTAGGTGTCATATAGGTTATATCCGCCTCATATGCAGCCTTTCGCTTTTCAGCCGGTAAACATTCCTGAATATACTCAACACTTAATCCCCATGCGGAATAAATATTTTTCATCCACAACGCATCTCTTTTAGCCAGATAATCATTAAAGGTTAATACGTGTACACCTTTCCCGACAAGTGCATTCATTACAACAGGGAAAACAGCAGCCATTGTTTTCCCCTCTCCAGTGGTCAGATCGGCTATGTTCCCGAAATGCATTGCTATTCCAGAAAGAAGTTGAGAGTCATAGGCTATCTGGTTAAATTCTCGCCGGCACAATTCCTTGGTAATGGCATAACATTCAGGGAGGAAGGTTTCTGTAAAACTATCTTCCCTCAGGAGCCGGTTAAGTGATTTATTATTTAAATTTGAATATTTCCGTTCTTTTGATGAAATCCAACTGTAAAACCTTTCCTTGTAAGCCTTCAGGTGGTTTTCAAGCTGTGCATAGGTAATACCTGTAAAATCGAGTAAATTTATTTCCTCTAGAATTTTTATATATGAAGAATACTCCGACGGCTCAGCCATCCTTTTTAATATTTTTTTTAACATAAAGCCTCCTATATTTGATCAACTTTTTATCGCTCTATCAAACACAGAAAGCCCGGATCTTTAATAGCTTTATATATTGTAATTATTTGAAGATTACGTCGTCCCAGGATGTCCAGGTCAATCGAAAGATGACCTGAGATAATTTTGCAGCACAATGCAAGCGCTCCGATATTTATAAAACACAGGAGCGCAGCACTGAATATTTCTAACTGCTCAGTAATAGGAATTTGTATTAAATTTGACAAAAAGAGCAATAAATAATTTGTTATAATCATTTATATTTTCCTTAATACTGATTACTTAATGTCACGCCTGTTAAAAGAATCTAATCCAATATATATCATACAGATCAGCAATACTGCAACATAAACCAGTGAAAAACTCAAAGAGTTAAGTTCTGATGCTGGCGTACCGCCCGATATTCTGGCTGCAATATCATTTGGGAAGATTTTTGTTGTAAGATTCAAATTATTAAAAGGTATGAATCTTAGCCATTCGCCCTTGAAAAACTGCATTATAATTGCATTCGCAGTGTTTCCGATAAAGTACACCGCTATTGTCAAGGCAACCGAAACAGCTGTATTTCTTGTTAATATGGAAAGCATAAATGCAAAGGTCATGTATACTAAGACCACTATAAAATCAGTACATAATCTACCCAGTTGATAAATGTGGAAGTTTAATTCATAAGCTATTCCGTCTGACGCATATACATACGGTAGCCCTGCCTCAAAGCCAAAGAAAATTCCGCTGGCAAGTAATGAGAATATGTAAGCAATTAACGCAGCAACAATACCTGCTGAAAGAAGAGAAAAATATTTTGCCGCAAATATCTTCCATCGTTTTGTAGGAGATATTATCAAAGATTTGATTGAGCCCGTTGACATTTCACTCGAAACACTTCCTCCAGCTAAAATCATGATTAGTATAACAATCATAAAATTTCCAATGTTAAGCATAAACGGAATTACTTCCGAGGCCATGTCATTACCTTTTCTATCATCAGGATTATTCGTTAAAAGACCTTTACTGAAATTGTGCTCTATAACCGTAATCATATCTTTTATTTCCTGGCGGGAATCGGGAGTTAAGGGCTTTAAATTCTGTGAGTCACCCGTGTAATCCAGGTCTTTGAGTAATGATAGTTTTGCTTTCTCGAGTATATAGATATATTTAAAGGCATTTCCATCAACAGCTTTTCCATCTACTTCACCGGTTATATTATATTTTTGTTTTAACTCATTTGAATCAAGATATATCTTCTTTTCCTCTTCAGACAGTGTTGGATTATTATTGGTTTCTCTATTTAAAAAAGCTACATATTCTTTAAAATCCTTGTTATTAATTACACTTTCAAGGGCAGTAATATCTGCTTCGGCATTTACAAGCTGAATTTTTTGCTGGTCTGTCAATTGCTCGGGTACAACTGCTTTTAGCTGGTCAGCAGTATCCTTTAAATTAAACATTTTCTTAATAGCTTGAGCACGATAGCTTTCAGAATATATTGCTATATTACTGTCAATTGAATACTGAAGCATATCTACCCGGTTCTGTACCAATTTTTCTTCAAGCTGGAGTTTTGCCTTTTCCTCCGGAGATGCGGTAGCTTTTTTATCCTGAATATTAATTACTTTGATTTTCGCATCCTCCAACTGCCTCTTAACTTCTTCTTTTTGATATTGTTCTGAATAGTCGTCATTACTATTTAAATCGCTCTGATATTTTACCAGGGCACCAAATGCAAATATAATCACGACCATGATGACAAGAAGTACTATTATACTTATTTTTTTTGAGGTCTTTATCATTTCATTTGTATAAAGAGCAAATAATTTACGCAATGTGGTTTCCTCCTCCCGTAATATCCATAAAGGCATCCTCAAGAGAATTTTCTATTTTTGTAATACCTGACACTGCAACTCCCTGAGTTGCAAGAAGAGTTGTTATATCGGAAACCATATCTCCTTCGGCTTCAATATCTATATGTTGTTCAGTCGAATCCTTAATTGCAGACCCATACTTTGGTTCAAGCAGTACCAGAGCCTTTGACATTGGCTTGACGGTATAACGGTATACCGTTCCCGAAGCTTGAGACAGTAATTCTTTAACAGTTTTTACCCCCAATACCTTCCCTTGATTTATGATTGCTACTCTGTCACACATCAGTTCCATTTCAGACATTAAATGACTGGAGACAAACACTGCAACATTTTGCTCATGTGCCAGTTTTTTCAGTATGTCACGAAGTTCTTTAATTCCTGCCGGATCCAAGCCATTTGTAGGTTCATCCAGAATCAGCAGCTTAGGCTTATGTAACAGCGCTTGAGCCAGCCCGCACCGCTGCTTCATACCCAGAGAGTACTTTTTTACCTTTTCCTTAATACGATTTTCCATTCCAACGAGATTTACCACCTCATCAATTCTTTCTTTTGACACTCCATCGTGTAACCTGGCGTACATCCTGAGGTTTGTCAAACCACTTAAATCCTTGTACATTTCGGGATTCTCAACTATTCCTCCAATATAGGACATAGCTTTTTCATAGTCTTTTTTTACATTATAATTGTTTATATATATGTCACCGGAATCCTTTGCTAGAAAACCCATAATCATTTTAATTGTTGTTGTCTTTCCTGCTCCGTTGGGTCCTAAAAAACCAAACACCTCTCCAGCATAAATCTCAAAGGAGAGATTGTCTATTATCTTTTTCTTACCAAAGGATTTACTTATATTTGTCAATCTAAGAACTGTCTCCATTAAATTCAGTCATTCCCTTCTATTTTTAAGTTATTTCAATACTCTTAGTAATTCGCACTTTCACCAGTATTCACAGGCACAGGGTCTAGTAGGTCTGCATAAACTATTTTCCATTTTCCTTGGACTTTCTTCAGGGTTATGGTATCTGTAGTTTGAGAAGATATATGTTCCCTTTCTCCACCAGGAATATAAGGATTTAGCCTATCCATTACAGTATTTGTCAACAAGTTAACTGTTACAGTGTTTCCATTGAAAACGATGCTCTTAAAATCAACAATCTCTTTTTCATATTTGTAAATTACTCCGATGCCCTTGGCCTGCTTTTTGAGTTCTTCTTTGTTTCGTACCAGTACATACTTGTAGGACTCTTCGTTATTTGTATAAAAAGTCTTAATCTCATTGTTCATAGCTTCAATAACCTTGTTTAACTCAGTTTCTGAAATAATAAGTTTATCCTTCAAATATTCTTGGGGTAGTTTCCTGTAGTTTGCCGCAGTATTGATATATTTCCTGCACACCTCGTTAATCAAGGGTTTTTCCCGTGTCTGGCCTGCTGATAAAGTTATAAGATAAATGGCTATTCCTACTACGACAGCCACAAGTAAAATCAATCCCCGATTGATTTTTGATATGAATTTCATTGACTCTCCTCCTAATCTTAGCAGCTAATCTATAATGTTGTACCAAATTTATTTTACGCATTTACTTCGATAAAGTCTTAAAGTATAGTAAAATTCGATATTTAATGATTAGTTTAAGGGAAATCTTGGACTTTGAAAAACTGAAAAGTTCGGTAGAAGTTGAACCTTGCGCTGATCTCAGATATAATACTAAATGTAGCAAGCTTATATAAATTAGTGATATTACATAATTGATACCATTTTAATTAAATCTCCATTTTGCTTAACATTGCAACTATTGGTTGACAAGAAATACAGTCCTATTGTTAGAATGCAACTGCCGATTTTGATACTATATATTCATCAAAATCAAGGAGGAAATAACATGGATTTATCAGAGAAAATTTTAAAGTTAAGAAAAGTGAACAACTTGTCACAAGAACAACTGGCAGAGCAACTGGATGTTTCAATAGTATTGTTTGTAGGCGTAGAGTTAAAAGAATATTATACTTTTATGTAGCCTGAATTGAACACTATTTAGCATTTTGAGTCTACTCCTAAGAATTAAAACCAAAAGAGCAGTATGCCTAATTATTCTATCCGAAGCATACTGCTCTTTATTTTTTGAGTTTCAACTTTTGTGTAAATAGAGTAGATTGATGTTGAATATTGATAAAATAATTTAGCCGAAGAGTAATAAATTATTCCTCATACCCGCTTGGATGAGATGAATGCCACTTCCATGCAGTCTCAATGATTTTACTTAAATCATTGTATTTTGGTTTCCAACCAAGAATATCAATGGCCTTTTCAGCTGAAGCTACCAGTGTATCAGGATCTCCCGGTCTTCTTGGAGCATCTGTTGCCTTTATGGTTCTACCGGTAACTTTTCTTGCAACCTCAACCACCTCTCTGTTCGAAAAACCTTTTCCGTTGCCGAGATTGAACACATCACTATCCTCACCCCTTCTCAGGTTTTTAAGTGCCAGAACATGTGCCTGCGCCAGATCGGATACATGTATATAGTCTCTTACACAAGTTCCGTCAGGTGTGTTGTAGTCATTTCCGAAAAGCTTGATTTCCTCTCTCTTGCCCTGAGCCACCTGAAGAATTATGGGAATAAGATGTGATTCTGGATTGTGCGCCTCCCCTATATTGCCGCTGACATGTGCGCCACAGGCATTGAAATATCTGAGTACAGCATGCTTGATACCGTATGCTCCATCGGCCCATTTCAGAATTTTTTCAACAGTAAGCTTTGTTTCACCGTATGGGTTGATGGGCGCTGTTTTGTCACTTTCCTTTATGGGGATATTTTCTGGTATCCCATATGTGGCAGCTGTTGATGAAAATACAATTTTATTTACTCCGGCTTCCTGCATAGCTGTCAATAAGTTTAACGAGGCAATAACATTATTATTGTAATACTTCAAAGGATTTGCCACACTCTCTCCAACCTCAATGTAGGCTGCAAAGTGAATAACGGCTTCTATTTCATTTTCCTTGAATACCTTTCTTATTTCATCAATATTCCGTAAATCAGCCTGAATAAATTTGCCTCCCAATACAGCCTCTCTATGGCCCTTTTCAAGATTATCGAGAACAATAACTTCTTCATTGGCGTCCAGAAGCTCCGCTACCGTATGACTTCCAATATATCCGGCTCCTCCTGTTACTAACACTGCCATAATAATATCCTCCAGTCTACTATTTATAAAACCTTTTATTAGCCGCACCATTCCTAAGTGATTAATGAAGGGGGCACTAATTTAAACTATCTCCCTTGCTCCATCGCCAATATCGCTGACATAAAACTCAGGAGTTATTCCAGTCTGTTCCTTATAGTTTCTGCCTACCTGATCAATAAACAGTTGTACCTTGTCATCAGGTACAATGTTTACAGTACATCCCCCAAAGCCGGCACCGGTCATTCTTGCACCTATTACCCCCTCCACCTTCATGGCTTCGGCCGTCATAGTATCAAGTTCTTTGCCGGTTACCTCATACAAATCCCTGATAGAGTCATTTGCTTCTACAAGAAGCCTGCCAAGTTCCTTAATATCATTCCTCTTCAAGGCTTCAACTGCTTTAAGCACTCTGTCATTTTCATAAATAACGTGAGTAACTCTTTTTCTTATTGTTTGGTCCTCTATACTATCCTTGTACTGCTCAAATTCTTCTCTGGTTATTTCACAAAGATTCTTTTTCTCAGGAAGGTATTTTTTCAGAATCCTTAAGCCTTCAGCGCATTCACTGACACGCTCATTATATTTAGATTCGCCCAAAGATCGTTTTTTCTTTGTATTTCCTAGTACTATTTTATAACCCTCCAGTTTTAAGGGCAGATACTCATATCGCAAAGTTGCGCAATCAAGTAGTATGGCATGATCTTTTTTACCCATGGCCGATGCAAATTGGTCCATAATTCCGCAGCTGACTCCGCAAAATTCATTCTCGGTTTTCTGACCCAAAACAGCCAATTCTACCATATTTAAAGGTTTTGTTACACCGTGCACCTCATTTCCCAAAGTGACCAGTGTTACTGCCGTAGCAAGCTCAATTGCCGCTGACGAGGACAAGCCTGAACCTAAAGGGACGGTATCATGAAACAGCATATCTACACCTGTAAGCTTATATCCTGCCTTTTGGAGCATATAGGCCACACCAGCCTGATAATTTCCCCATCTCAGGCTTCTTGCTTTTTCAAGCTCGTCCAGCCTGACTTCTACACGGTCAGGTAAATCAGTAGCAGCAAGCCTAAGAGTATTAGTATTGTTTATTCTGGCTATAACAGTAGAATCCAGGCTTAATGCTGCCGGGAAAACATATCCACCGCAGTAATCAATATGTTCACCAATAAGATTTACTCTGCCGGGACCTGAAAAAACTCTGAGCCCCTCTGCACTTCCTCCATATATCTCACAGAATTTCTTCTTAAGTTCTTCATATTTATTATTCATACTCCTTGCTCCTTCCCATAAGTCTATTTATCAGTTTTACTTTTCACTGTACATCAAGTTTAATGTACATTAAGCTTTTCTGCAAATAATGTACTAATCCTCTTCTCTTAAGCCGCAGGCTTCCATAAAGCGGTTAAAGGCCTCAAGACCAACGGCGGTTTGTTTAAAGACACCTGTATGCTCCAAGCAGGTTTCAAATTTTTTCCCTATTTCAAGTTTTAATATCTCATCTGCTCGTTCTGCATCCAAAGCAATACCATACCGGGAAGTCATATCCTCAATCCATTCCTTATGCTTGTATAATAAATGCTCCTCATCACAAATATCAACCATACCTGATTTGCCGCATAAAATATCCTTTATGAACTCCACTTCGGTTTTCAATCTTCCCGGGAGAATGGCCAAACCCATTACTTCAATAAGTCCGATATTCTCTTTTTTGATATGGTGTATTTCTTTATGGGGATGGAATATGCCATCCGGGTATTTATCATCAGTTCTATTGTTTCTTAGTACAAGATCAATTTCATATTTGCCCTCTTCATTTTTTCTAGCAATAGGTGTAATTGTGTTGTGAGGCACCCGGCCGCTATCGCTTTCCGAGAATGCCAGCACAGCTGCACTCTGATCACTGTACTGCCTCCACTTATCAAGCACATATTCAGAAAAATCCACCAATTCCTCAATGCTGCTGCCGGCTGCACGTATTACCGACAGCGGCCATTTAACTATGGCAATATCAATATGCTTGTATTCTTCAGACCTGAAGTGCTTTATTACCGGAGCTTTTTGCATCGGGAACAGATAATTTCCGCCCTGAAAATGGTTATGGTTCAGTATGGAACCGCCCACTATGGGCAGATCAGCATTGGAACCACACAGATAATGCGGAAATTGTCTCACAAAGTCAAACAAACAGGCAAAGGTCTCTCTTGATATGGTCATTGGAACATGTTTCTCGCTCAATATAATACAGTGCTCATTATAATATACATAGGGTGAATACTGTAAGTACCACTGTTCATCGCAGAGGGTTACAGGTATGATCCTGTGAGTCTGCCTGGCTGGAAAGTTGATGCGACCTGCGTAGCCTATGTTGTCAATACAAAGCATGCATTTTGGATAGCTGCTCTGAGGCTGGAGTCTTTCAAGAGCAATTGTCTTTGGATCTTTCTCCGGCTTTGTAAGATTGATGGTTATTTCCAGGTTGCCATACCTAGAATTGGCTATCCACTTAATATTTTTTGCTATCTGGGCAGTTCTTATATAATTTGAAGCTGTACACAGCTGATAAAAATAGTCAGTTGCAGCGCTGGGCGATACAGTTTCAACTAATTCATTAAATTTTCTTACTATTTCAGACTCCCTTGGCATAATAATGCCCATTATTTTAGTATCAAAAAGTTCACGGCAGACATATACCTCCTTGTCAAAAAGCCCTTCTTCTCCAGCATAGTTCACAAGTCGGTCCAATATTCCGGTGGGATATTCCATCTCCTCATCCGGCACTTCGCCCTGATAAGGTTCCTTTAACCTCAGCAAATCCAACAACTGGTTTCTTGCAATAATAGTATCCAGATTATCAATAAGACCATGCTTTTTTCCGAAACGAAGCAGCCTTTCAATTTCATAAGCCGGATTAATCACATAAACTCCACCCTTCTGCTATTTTATGATTAATTAATAAACATAAAAACTTTAATATATTTACTGAATGTCGATCTAAATAAAAATCATAGTCGTTCTTTTATATTGAAACCCTTTATTTAATCCTATTTATATAATACTATTATATAAATAGATTACTATTATTTTCTCTGATTATTTTATTGTATTCTAATACTATTTTACGATAATTTTGTGTATCTATAGAAACGGAGGATATATGGAAACCTCAAAAGTGTATAAGCCAAAATCCTTTCCCAGTGATTTTCCGTTCAGTATTAAATTTACCAATATTGAGCCATACTATTGTATGAATCATACCTTTCACTGGCACAATTATCTTGAGCTTGCTTTTGTAAAACAGGGCAAGGGAATTTATTATGTAGAAAACAGAACATATGAGATGCAGGAAGGAGATATCGTTGTGATAAACAACATTGAACCTCATTATATGGAGGTACTGCCTCCTGTCAATATGATAATGCCGGTAGTGATGTTTGAACCCCAGCTGGTTTGGTCTTCAGAAAGCAGTTTTGACTATAATTACATGGAACCGTTTTTTGAACGCAGCTCCAATTTCAATAATAAAATAGACAGTAGAAGTGAGATCGGTCAAAAAATATTTAAGCTGCTTTCTGAGGTCGAAGAAGAATATATAAATAAAACAGTAGGCTACAAGCTTATGATAAAAGCCAAGCTGCTTCACATTATTACTTATTTGATAAGGCATTATCAGGATTCCAGCAAAAGTAACGAAAGTATTACCTCCAGAAGCAGAAAACTTGAGAAACTGGAAAAGGTGTTTGAATATATTAACAGAAACTACTCGCAAAAGATAGAACTCAGTACCCTTGCAGAACTGGCGTATATGTCCCCCAGCTATTTCTCCACCTTTTTCAAGCAGTCAACAGGTTTTACACCGATAGAATACCTTAATAAGATGCGTATAGCCAAGTCCATAGAAATGCTGCGTGAAACAGATTTTACAGTTGCACAGATTGCACTGGACTGTGGCTTTAGCAACCTTGCAAACTATAACAAAATATTTAAGCATTTCACCGAAACAACTCCTACCTGTATAAGAAAAGTTTAGCCGCTTCAAATAAGGATGGTTTTTTATGATTACAATAGGTGTAATAGCCGATACACATATCCCACGCAGGGGTAAAAAACTTACTGATGCAATACTCCAAAACCTGTCAGGTGTAGACATGATAATTCATGCAGGAGACCTGTGCCGTGATTATGTAATTTATGAACTTGAAGAAATAGCACCTGTATATGCAGTGCTTGGTAATAACGATGATGAGTACCTGGAAGCCATGCTGCCTTTAAAAAGAATTATTAATGTTGAGCAATGCAATATCGGTATTATCCACGGGCATAATTACGGGGGTACAGCAGCCATTAATGCAACAAGAGCCTTTAAAGGGGATAATGTAGACTGCGTGGTCTTCGGACATAGTCACATACCTGTTAATAAGGTGCTGGATAATGTTCTTTATTTTAATCCCGGCTCTGCCATGGACAAGAGAAGGCAAAAGAAGCATACCTTTGGACTTTTAAGAGTATACAGCAAAAATATAACCGGGGAAATTATTGAATTTGACTGAAGTATAATCATATATAAGCACCGAAGGATAATACTCCTTCGGTGCCTTTATTAATTCTAAAACTATTTACTTATACTGGGTCATTTATGAAAAACATGTTAGTTATCGCTTTGCTATATCTGTTTGTTAAGTTAATCAATACTTTCGATTTTAACATCTATATCTACATCCTGTTTATAATCAACAGCATCAAATTCAAAGCCAAATAGTCGGAAGAACTCTGTTCTATATCCTTCTATATCCGAAATTTCAGTGATATTTTCATTATTAGCAATCTTCCAGAATTCGGCAACCTTTGCCTGTACATCAGAGCGCATTTCCCAGTCATCCATACAGATACGTCCTTTGTCATCCAGCTTCAAGTCTCCTGAATAAACTCTATCCTTTAACATTCTGTACATCTGCTCAATGGTACCCTCATGTATGTTCATATCCTTCATTACCTTGAATAATACACTTATATATATAGATATTACTGGGATTGCTGCACTTGCCTGAGTAACAACAGCCTTATTTATTGATACATATGCATTTCCACCAATGGACTTTAAATCATTTGTGATTTTAATGGCAGTTGCTTCCAGATCATCCTTTGCTCTTCCTATTGTTCCTTTTCTATAGATGGCATGAGTCATTTCAGGACCCACATAGGTGTATGCTATTGTAACAGCTCCCTGCTCCAGCACATCAGCTTCCTTCAGAGCCTCCATCCACATGGCCCAGTCCTCACCGCCCATTACCTCTACGGTTTGACGAATTTCCTCTTCGGTTGCTGGTTCAATTATTGATTCAGAAACCTGTTGGCTATGAAAATCTACCGTTTTCACAGTCGCGGGAGCACCTATTGGCTTCAGAACCGAATTTAATACTTCTCCTGTAACAGGGTGAGTTCTTCTTGGGGAAGCAATACTGTATATAACCAGGTCCACCTTTCCCAGATCCTTTTTTATAAGATCAATTGTCTGCTGCTTTATCTCCTTTGAAAAAGCATCGCCATTTATGCTCTTTGCATACAATCCTTCCTCCCTGGCAAGCTTTTCAAACGCAGCTGAATTGTACCAGCCAGCAGAAGCTGTTTTGTTGCCTGAAGCAGGTCTTTCAAAGAACAAACCGATTGTAGCCGCACCGCTACCAAAAGCGGCAGCTATTCTGGAGGATAGTCCATATCCTGTTGAAGCTCCAATAACCAAAGCTTTTTTGCAACCTGATATCTTCTTTTGCTTTTTTACATACTCAACCTGCTGTCTTACGCTATATTCACATCCGACAGGGTGAGAAGTTGTACATATAAACCCACGGAATTTTGGAGTTACGATCATAACAAACCTCCTGATTTGTAACAAGTATAATAATCAAACAAACTTTTATTATTATAACATAAATTCAGGAAATATAAAACTAGATATTAACACTTGGTAATAACTATTCCTTTTACCCCGTTGATAACTTTATTTTTATTTTAAACTTATTGAATCAAAATATAAATATAAGTATACTTAATCTAGAAAATAACAAATAACCCAAATCTTCCGAGGTATATAAAATGCATAAAATAACTAAATTCTCAATTGTCACCATGCTTGTAATGGCATTATTATCGTTTACCTTTTTTATTGGAATAAACATCGCAGGTTCAACAGTTATTATTGGTATTATCGCTTTTATTATTGATAAAAAATTAAGAAAGCAGTCCTTTGCAGGCAGTGGATTGGATTTTAAAGCTATTGGTCAAAATCTTAAAGAAAGGTCAATATGGCTTTGGATAGCTCTGCCTCTAATAATGAATATTGTATGTATTGGTCTGTCTAAATTGATGCTTCCCGAATACTTTGAGCATGTAATCGAAAGATCTGCTGCAGTGCTTACATATGATAAAATTGTTTTACTCGTTATTCAACTTCTTGTACTGGCTTTGGGTGAAGAAATTGCCTGGAGAGCATTTTACCTTAACAGGTTGTCAAAAATCATACCTGCTACGCCGGCTCTCATTTTTTCTTCTTTATTATTTGCCATCTGTCATGTTCAGTCAGGAGACATTATAATTGTTGCCTATGACGTTCTTTTTGTTTTTATAAACAGCCTCTTTTATGGGATCATCTTCAAGAAAACAAATAATGCATGTATAAGCTGGATTTCACATTTCATAGCAAATATATTCGGTGTAGTTGTACTGGTTCTTTTATAATGTTTTGGATAAGTTCTTTAAAGGATTTACATACACAAACAAAGGTGCAACCCCCAATTAACGTGGTTGCACCTTTATACATATTATATATTATATTTTAAAGGATAAATTCCCCAGCATTAATATATTCTAAGTATTCAAAATTGATTGCAATTCATCTGCTATCAATTTTAAGTTATTCATCTGTCTTGAAATATCAATAATATGTTTAGTATTCTCCTGAACAACTATTGCAATCTGTTGGAACTGAATATTTTCAGTTGAGATTTGCTCTGCAATTTCGTTGTTGACCACTACATTATTCTTTAACAAAATATTCTGAGATTGATTCAAGCTATCAATTTGCTTGATTTCCAATGCGGATTTCTTGAGTAAAATTAACATATTTCTAATAGAATCAACAGTATTGTTCAATATCTCATTTTGCTTACTTAGTTGAATATTACTTTCATCGACCTGTTTTGAAGTAAAAGCACTCTCCTCTTCAATTTTTGCAACCACATTATATATTTCCTTTAGTGATTCCTGTGTATTGGAAGATAACTTTCCAATTTCTTCAGCAACTACCGCAAAACCTTTTCCAGCCTCACCTGCCCTCGCAGCTTCAATTGATGCATTTAATGCTAAGAGTTTAGTTGAACTAGCTATTGATTCTATAATGCCTAATGTTTCACTAATCTTTTTTGTACCTGAAACAAGATTAGTAATAGCATCAACTGCCTTTATGTTTGATTCAACGGTCCCAACACTAGCTTCTACAAGATTTTGCAAAGCCATTTCGTTTGAATTAGATATCTGTAATAATTCATCAAAAGAATTATCACTATTCTTAACCTTTTGAGCAACTATGTCGCTGCTATCAGATAAAGAAGTTAAATTGTCTCTGGCGTTTTTTGATTTCTCCAGTATTAATTCACTCATTGCTGCAAGTTCTTCTGAAATTGCATTTAACTCCTCACTCTCACTACCATTAGCCTCAATACTTTGCATAACTATATCTGATGTTTCCGTCAACTTTTCAACGGCAATAACAGCTTTATCAAGAATCTTTCTTGTTATTGTATTATTTCTGTCTATTTCATCACGTTTTGCATTTAGTAATATGCCACCACACAAGTATGTAAACAGTATAATAGCTGCTTCACTTAAAATTATACAAATGATACGAATAATCAATTCAGGTATAAATAGCGAATCAGATACCGGCAAAACAACATTTGGCATTACAGAAAATGAAATGATCAGAGAAATATTTACTATTCCCGTTGCTATTAAGTTCATTTTATTATCCAAAAATAAAGCCATTAATAAAAGAAAAAAGAAGGAGAATGCCCAGAAATCTCTTGATGGAATCAAATGAATTATAAAATTGAACTGTATTGTGAGTATGATTATTAATAAACATTTTGTCCGTAACATCATTGACTTCTTAAGCATACCATTTTCATCATTTCGGTTCCTTATCAACAGGATAGCTACTACTAAATATAGCACACAAGTAGAAATAAAAATAACAATACCAATCCACGAAACAGTAGGATAAAATCCTATGAATTTTAAAGAACCGAATGTGACCCCAGCACACATACAAGACCCAGTAACAACCAATAAAACTATTGTATATACTTTCTCCAGATAATCATCAATTACTGTTTTGTTACCCATTACCATTCCTCCACTTTCCTTGTTAAGTATATAGCTTTACTATCACGTATCTTATACACTATAAAATCATAAAATCTAAAACAACACCGGTGAGTTAATACCAGAAAAACTATATTATTCAACTATTTGTCATTATAACTACTTATTTCTATTTCGTCAATGTACGACATGAGTAAAGTTTTATATTGTAGAATTTATAAATTAATTATCAAATAAACACGAAACATTCGTTTTCTTTACTTTGCTGCAGTGCTTATAATGTATAAGACTAAATGTAGCATAATAAAACAGCACTCCTTTTAGATAGCTTTGTTATATCTAAAAATAGTGCTGTTTAAATTTTTGAGAATATATTTGCATGTGTAAAATTATTCACATTATTCAACTAAACAAAAACACATCAAACAAAGCAATTAAGGGCTTAGCTGCATTTAACTGCAACTAAGCCCTGTAAGCCTTGATATAAAAGCCTTAATTATTTAGCATCAACTGTAGCCATGTGTTCGATAAGGTTAACAACCTTGTTTGAATAACCCCATTCGTTATCGTACCATGATACTAACTTAACGAAGTTACCGTTCAATGCGATACCAGCATCAGCATCGAATATTGAAGTACGCGCATCGTGGATAAAGTCAGTTGAAACAACTGCATCTTCAGTGTATCCGAGAATACCTTTGAGGTTAGTTTCTGAAGCCTTCTTAACAGCTGCTTTGATTTCTTCATAAGTAGCTGATTTTTCAAGACGAACTGTCAGGTCAACAACTGAAACGTCAACTGTGGGAACTCTGAAAGCCATACCTGTCAATTTACCGTTCAATTCTGGAATAACCTTTCCAACTGCCTTAGCAGCACCGGTTGATGAAGGAATGATGTTTCCGAGGATTGATCTACCGCCTCTCCAGTCTTTCATTGAAGGAGCGTCAACTGTCTTCTGAGTGTTAGTAGCAGCGTGAACTGTTGTCATAAGACCTTCTACTATACCGAAGTTGTCGTTGATAACCTTAGCCAAAGGAGCCAAGCAGTTAGTAGTACAAGAAGCGTTTGATACAACTGTCATGTCCTTAGTATATTTGTCATCGTTAACGCCCATAACGAACATAGGAGCGTCAGCTGAAGGAGCACTGATAATTACTTTCTTAGCTCCACCTTTTATGTGAGCAGAAGCCTTTTCAGTAGTTGTGAATACACCTGTTGATTCAACAACATAATCTGCACCACAAGCACCCCAAGCTATAGCTGTAGGATCTTTTTCAGCAAATACTGAAATTTCTTTTCCATTAACAACGAGCTTACCATCTTTAACTTCAACAGTTCCTTCGAATTTACCATGAACTGTGTCATAAGTTAACATATATTTCATGTACTCGAGATCGATGAATGGATCATTGATTCCCTTTACTTCTACATTAGGGTTGTTTATTGCAGCCCTGAAAACAAGACGTCCGATACGTCCAAAACCGTTAATACCCATTTTTACTGCCATTGTTGTTACCTCCTAAGTTTTTTATTAATTAGAAACGATGTTAATTTCGTCCCTTAACCAAGCAAATTAATGCTTATGAACAATATTGATATTGGTTTTGATTTCCTAAACCAAAATTAATTCTATAATATTTCAAAAACATTTTCAATAGTGTAAACGCCCAAATTAATAAATATTTAACAAAGTGCAACTATATACTTTTCAACAAAGCCCACCGGATTATAGGACAGCTTAGCTTTTCTCAGTCCTTCAAGACCCAGATCCTGTTCACGGTTCACATATTCCAGACCTGTCCATTGATTCGCCACGAACTGCTGGTTTATCAGCGGATAAAGTCCGTGTATATCAGCATTTGCCTTTTCAATGTGAATTACAGCTGTATCTCTGTTCAACTGTTCACCTACAGTAAAGGCCTGTGGTACACCATCAACCTTTACTATTGCGCCCTTTAAGCCGAGGGACTTGTAATTATCCAACAGTTCCAGATTAGCTATTCTTTCTGCAATAAGGCTGCTTTGTGTTAAATAATTTCTCTGAATACACCAATTTTCAAGAATATCTTTACAGTCTGAAATATTAGTCTCGTTTATTTCCTCATATTCAAAGGTATAAAGTTTCCTAAATTTATTTATATGATTTCTCTTTCCGTCAAGCCTTTTACCCGCAAGAGTTGAAAGGCTTTTTACCAGATACAGGTAGTCATAATTGTCCCTGTCCTCAACTGACTCATAGCAAATACCCAACTGCTCCAAAACAGCCAGCTGTTCAGCAGATACTCTTCTCATCCTGAATTGCCAGCCCATTTCAGCGAAATACTCCTTCAAAATATACAGAACACTCTTCAGGTCACCCATTCTGCTGTAGTCGCCAACAGGAAAAAAGCAAAAGGGCTGATTTACATCTGTCATTGATATTATGCATAAAAAATCGTTTACAATGCTATATCTGTTTTTGTAATAATCTCTCCACATGAAGAAGTTGGTAAAATTAAGTTCTGATACCTTTAAATCCGCTATTTTAAAATAACTATCAAATTTAAGCTTATCATCAATGTTTATTTCTGTAAGCTTCAAAGTTGTTGTTTGCAACACAGTTCCCCCTAATTCAGTCCGATCAAATGCAAATCAGTAATCACCTAACATTTTTTAATATTGAGATTAAAAACTTGACAGCATCCTCCATATCGGTAATCGCAATTTGTTCCTGTACGCCATGGATCTTAGCCATACCGATACTTAAGTCCACAGCTTCAATTCCTTTAGAATTGATTATATTTGTATCGCTTCCTCCGCCGGTTGTCACGGCCTCAAAAACAAATCCGCTCTCAGCAGCGGCCTTTTCCATTATTTTAATAATATTTGAATTCATGTCTATATTGTAGGCCTGATATTCATTCTCTGCGGTAAACTCGATCTGCCCGCCCCACTTGGCTGCTGCTTTTTCAAAGCAGTCCCGCATATGTTCTGTCTGTTGATGTAATTTTGAAGTTTGACGGCTTCTTGCTTCACCCTCGATTTCTATCCTGTCACAAACTATGTTTGTTGCTACACCACCATGTATGACGCCAATATTTGCTGTTGTTTCCTCATCAATACGCCCCAGCTTCATTGAGGAAATGGCATCAGCCATAATTGAAATGGCACTTATTCCTTTTTCAGGTTCCATTCCCGCATGGGCTGCCTTCCCCTTAATGACCACATGAATTTTATTTTGTGACGGTGCTTTAACAGCGGCACACCCAATTCTACCATCGCTGTCCATAATAAATCCGTACTTGGCGTATATCTTACTATAATCAAGGTTTTTTGCACCAAGTAGACCTATCTCCTCTGCAATTGTAAACGCTACCTGGATATCTCCGTGTTCAGTTCCCTGTTCCTTTAGTATTTTTAAGGTCTCCAGAATTATGGCTATACCTGCAGCATCATCTCCACCAAGGATGGTTGTACCATCACTTTTTATCAAATCCCCCTCAATTATGGGCTTTTTGCCTATACCTGGTACTACTGTATCCATGTGAGCTGTTACTAAAACAGCAGGAACATCTTTGTTTCCTTTTATCGTACATATTATGTTACCGCACTGACCTCCTACTTTTTGCCCTGCGTCATCCTCAATCGGATCATATCCCATTTCCTGAAGCTTTTTCTTCAGAGTATCACATATTTGTCTCTCTTTTAATGATAAACTATCTATCCTTACTAATTCCATAAATTCATCAACAAGCCTGCTTCTATTTACCATTTCAACCCACTCCTTAACTTTTTTGCTCCAATATTAATATACCCACTTTTTTTTATTTATCACTCTTTTTGTTAAAATCTATCTAAGAGCATAAGTAGTACCTGTTACCAGTCATATCTTACCAATTTTCCTTCAGTACTGAGGTTCTCAAAATTCCTCTGCCTAAAAGCTTCATATACAACAATTGCAACAGAATTGGATAGATTTAATGATCTTATTCCCTCTTTCATCGGAATCCTTATACAGGTCTCTTTGTTATCTTTTAACAATTCCTCCGGTAAACCGGCCGTTTCTTTTCCAAATAGTATAAAACAATCCTCTTCATAAGACACATCACAGTAATTATGAATAGCCTTGGTTGTGGAATAGTAAAGTTTATGGTCTCCATACTTATCTATAAAGTCCTTTAGACTGTCATAGTAACTTATTTTCGCCTCATTCCAGTAGTCCAGACCTGCTCTTTTCAGATATCTATCTTCAATTGAAAACCCAAGCGGGCCGACTAAATGCAAGACAGCTCCTGTCGCAGCACAGGTTCTTACTATGTTCCCGGTGTTCTGGGGTATCTCAGGTTCAACCAATACAATATTAAGCGCCATATTAATGAAAACTCCTTTCTAAATTCCAAAGTAAACAAACATCCTGTGCTATATTTACCCAATAGAAAAAGATGGTATACACCATCTTTAATATACTTAGATTATTTTATCATTTTATATAATTAAATCAAAATTAATCTTCAACAGAGATATCTATTTCCAATGTTTCGTCATCATTTAAGTAAAGCGGGATACAGATTGTTTTCATTTTTGATGGGGATATTTGAAGATTCTCACCCAGTAAAAGAGACGGAGGAGTGATTTCAATACCTATTCCCTTGTTATATAGTATAGTCGCTGTATTCCCTAAAATCATATTTGTTAATTCGGATAAAGCACTTTTGGATATTTCATTTAATTCATCGACAGGCATACCGAACATCATTGCTGATG
>JAEYWA010000280.1 GCA_023431385.1 Bacillota bacterium
GCATACACATTTGTGTATACTTTCCATTTTTTTATTGTAAAAGTAATTATATTATAATATTGTAATACATATATTTCAAATGAATAACAAAAAATTAATAATTGTAATATTTGTGACATGAAAAAAGTAAAAATAATTTCAAATGATTATTTAAACAATTTTTAGTTTGTCCAAAGCTGCATGAACCCGTTCAAATAACAGTCCTGCCAGAAACCATGCTGGAGCATAATCCAGTCTCACAATACCTTCAACAGCAAATCTGCCATAATATTGCCATGGATAAACATTCAGAATGCCCAGAATCAATTTTCCGGTTGTGTACTCAATTCCCCAAATTATTACAACCCAAATTAATCCTCTCAGGATTGCATTCCATGGGCGTATAATATCATGAAGTGGTTCAAGGAAAACACCGCATCCATATATAAAAAACATCCATAGGCTGGTATAAGCTTCCAGAGTTAAGTTACCACATATCAATGAATATAACCCGGTCCATACTATTTCCATACTCCAGCCTATAATACCATAAATAAAGAATCGTTTTATCATAATATATATTTTTATCACAATTTGGTACTTTTTATTTATATAAAACATAATTTAGTAAAAGTATTTTTTTCCAGTTAATATTTTGAATCAGTTTTATGGTAGTATCTTATTTAACCATCATAAGGCACAAAAAATATATTACACTGGAAATTTATCATTGATACTCATAGGTTATAAATTCGTTGCAAATACTACCAATAATGTGTTGTTTATGTTATTATTACGCATAGGTCAATTGATTATTTTGCGGCTTTAGATTTTGCCCGATTACTTAAAGTGTTTTTGTGAAAATTAGCGGGTATATATAATATATTATTTAGAATTAGATTGGAGGATGAACATGTATCTTGTTGGAAAAATTAATGTTATTTCAGCATTACCCGATAAGTTTAAAAGACTGAACGATATTGCATATAATCTATGGTGGTCCTGGAATCCTGAGGCAATAGATATCTACAGAGAAATAGATTTGGAGCTTTGGGAAAAACTAGGAAAGAATCCGGTACGTTTTCTTCAAGAGGTCAGTCAGAAAAAGTTGCAGGTAAAACTTGAGGATCAGGATTTTATGAATAGGCTTAATAATGTTGTCGCTGCCTTTGACAGCTATATGTCAGAAAAGGCTACCTGGTTTGCTAAGAATCATCCTGACAGCAACGGAAAAA
Organism: Bacillota bacterium; assembly: GCA_023431385.1. GTDB lineage: Bacteria > Bacillota > Clostridia > Acetivibrionales > DSM-1351 > Ruminiclostridium. The sequence goes on from JAEYWA010000280.1 coordinate 1,215, forward strand.
GTATAGCTTATTTTTCAGCAGAATATGGACTAAATGAAGTACTGCCCATTTATTCAGGCGGTTTGGGTGTATTGTCCGGTGACCATTGTAAATCAGCCAGCGACCTGGGACTTCCTTTCACTGCAATAGGTCTGTTTTATAAGCAGGGATATTTTAGTCAGAGAATAAATATACACGGGTGGCAGGAAACCAACTTTAACAACCTGAACATTTCTCAGCTTCCTATTTTGCCTGCCCTTAATTCAAATGGCGAGCAGGCAGAAATAAACATTACCTTTGCAGGAAGAACAGTTTATGCAAAGGTTTGGAAGGTTCAGATCGGAAGAATCAATCTTTATCTGATGGATACTGATGTATCGCAAAACAGTCCTTCCGACAGGGCACTGACTTCAAGATTGTATGGCGGGGATCAGGAAACCAGAATACAACAGGAAATTTTCCTGGGTATAGGCGGAATCCGTGTTTTAGACGCTTTAGGCATACATCCCACAGTGTACCATATGAATGAAGGTCATTCATCCTTTATGGGGCTTGAATTGATCAGGAAGCTTATAACTGAGAAGCATCTGAACTTTAAGGAAGCCAAGCAGATTGTAGCAAACTCTGCTATATTTACGACCCATACTCCTGTTCCGGCAGGAAACGATACTTTCCCTCTGTATATGATGGATAAGTATTTTGGTGATTTCTGGGGTCAGCTGGGCTTAAGCAGATACGATTTTCTTGAGCTGGGCTTGAAAAAACCCGAGGATCAGAATTTTAACATGACAGTGCTGGCACTGACACTTGCCGGCAGAAAGAACGGCGTAAGTGAACTTCACGGAGCTGTTTCGAGAGATATTTTCGGAGATGTCTGGCCAAATGTTCCGCAGGATGACGTACCCATAACACATGTAACCAACGGTATTCATACCTTAACCTGGCTGTCTCCGAAGATAAAGGAACTTTATGACAAATATCTGCAACCGGATTGGAAGACCAGTATATACAGTAGCTCTACCTTTGAAGGAATTGACAATATTCCTGATGAAGAACTCTGGAGAACACATATAGAATTGAAGCACAAGCTTATAGGTTTTGTCAGAGAAAGATTAAAGGCTCAGAAGCTTGCAAACGGTGAATCCATGGAGGCAGTGAGACAGGTCGATACCTTTCTTGATCCGAATGCGCTTACCATAGGCTTTGCCAGAAGGTTTGCCACATATAAGAGAGCAAATCTGATATTCAGAAATCTGGCCAGAATTCAGAATATTATTAATAATCCAGAAAAGCCATTACAGATAATTTTTGCTGGAAAAGCTCATCCAGCTGATGGACCGGCTCATGATGTCATCAAAAACATCAACGATATTGCAAGGCAGGAAGGGTTCTATGGAAAAGTAATTCTCCTTGAAAACTACAATATGACTGTTGCAAGAAATCTTGTACAGGGTGTGGATGTTTGGATGAACAATCCAAGAAGACCCCTGGAGGCTAGCGGTACCAGCGGTCAGAAGGTATGTATAAACGGTGTTATCAACTTCAGTATACTGGACGGTTGGTGGTGTGAAGGCTATAATGGTGATAACGGCTGGGTTATTGGTGACGAAACAGAATTTGACAATGAAAATTCTCAGGACAATATAGACAGCGAATCCATTTATGATACTCTTGAGGAAAAAATAGTTCCTCTATTCTACAGGGTTAACAATCAGGGAATACCTGAGGAATGGATTCGCATTATGAAAAACTCCATAAAGTCTCTAGCCTGGAATTACAGTACAGACATGATGGTTAAGGAATACACCGAAAGAATGTACCTCCCTGCTATGGCCGGAGCTTCAAAGCTATTGAATGACAATTGTATTATTGCAAGAAATCTCAGTTCCTTTGAAGATCAAATGAAGAGCAATTGGGCTCAGGTTCAGCTGATAGCTGAGAATAACGTTCATGATCTGAAGGATTACAAATCAAGCTCCGGTCAGGAGATTTCCCTGTCGGTTAATGCCCAGCTGGGTGCTATTGACCCTTCATATGTAGAAGTAGAAGTGTATTATGGTACTTTTGAAAACGGTAAAATAACCAATGCACAGGCATTTGTCATGAACTGCGTGGAAAAGCTGGGAGACAGCCTTTACAGATATGCCTTAACACTTAAGATTGAAGATGGCGGAGAGTATGCATACACCTTCAGAGCAACTCCGAAACACCCCGATCTTATCAACAGGTTCGATATGGGCCTCATCAGGTGGGTAATGTAAGTTTTTTGTAAAAGTTATTTGTTAGGGTTATTTAAAAGAATTCAAAAAAGATTAATAGTGAAATATTCAAACAGCCCGGCTTTACGCCAGGCTGTTTGAGTTTTAACAACAAAAGTAGAATATCACTTTTTAATATAGTTTATATCAATTTAACGTTGACATTTTCTCCCGTATGTAATATATTGCATATACAGGTAATATATTACATACGGGAGGTCTGATATGAAGGATTCAATTCAAATAAAATTTCTGGAGCAGCAAGGATTTATTTTTGCAAGCTTTTTTCTATTATCAAACAAACTTCAGGTTATTAGTGACCAACATCTTGAAAGCGTTGGCCTAACTACCAAACAGTGGTTTCTTATAGCAGCCGTTCAAAATTTTAAAACTCCCCCGACTCTTAGTGAGGTATCGGAGCT
>JAEYWA010000020.1 GCA_023431385.1 Bacillota bacterium
GCAATTCTATGCTTCCAAAGCTCTAGTGATTTTTCATTCATAAGGTTTCTCCTGTAATTAATTTATTAAGTACAGTTTAGCTTATGATTGCTTCTTGTTCACTACGTTATCTTTTGAAGCACTTACGGGATACCTTATGATAAAACCAAACCTGTGAAGATTTTTATCAAGCCATATCTGTTCCTTTGTGCCCTTAAAATCACTTCTGTGCCGTCCATTGACGCTGAATATGTCCAGAGACAGACCGGTATGGTGCTCCGAGCTGCCTGGTAAGGCCACCAGCTGGCGGGTTCTGGAAAAGGCTTCTTCATATGTTTTCGAGGTCTTTTTAAAGCTGTCCAGGTTGGAATTGAATATCAGTTGTTGAGCAGAAATACTTCTAAAAGCACTGTTTATAATAAACCCTTTTATACCATCCTCTTTAGCAGCTGCCACCATTGAATACAGTGCATCTAGAGTGCAGGGAATAAGCTTTAGATTAGGATACTCCAACTTTACTTTACTTGCACTAATTGGTGTAAGATCCTTTGGCGAAAAATCCTTTGGTAGGGGATTGTCCTTGTTGATCAAAAGCTTTGAAATGCTGTTCTGCTTCAAAATCAGCTCTTTCATGAGTGCTGTATCGACTGAATCCGGAGTATCGGCTGTCAGATAGAAAGCCTGTTCTTTTTGTAAAACATAAATGATTCTCCCGTCTTTCAGGTGTATTTGGCGGAGTTCTCTAAAGATGTTTTTAGATTTTGTGAAAGTTGGTTCATATGTAGCAGCAGGATCGGTTATAACAGCTGCTCCGGCCTTAGCTGCCCCTACAAATTCATGAGTCGGATTTTCTTCTGGCACAGAATATGTTGCATCCTGGGAGAGAGAGGACTTGTTACAGCCTAAAAGCAAGATGATGAGTTGTAGAGCTAGCAAAAATATGTACACTATTTTTTTCATAAAGCCCTCCACGTAATAAAAGTTGAATAAAGCTTAGCCTGTCCCAGTAATAAGCGGGAAATGAATTGCAACCTTAAAAGCAGCCGATGATTTAAATTCATTCCATAAATTACTATTAATATATGAAGAAATCACAAATTTTAATCATAACTATCTAAAATTAACAGAAGCTATAAATGCTGATAATAACCTGTATGTATGGTATAATTTAGAAAAACAGGAGGTGGTACATATATATAATTGTGTAAAAATACTTATAGTTGAGGATGACGAATATATCAATGGGCTTATTTCCGGTATTATGCAGAAAAAAGGATATAGTACAAGAAGTGCTTATTCTGGCAGCGAGGCTCAAATGTATCTCTCTATGTATGATTATCATTTGATTATGCTTGATCTTATGGTTCCTGCCGTGTCGGGAGAACAGTTAATAGAATATATCAGGAAGATTAAAACTATGCCCATAATAGTAATCTCTGCAAAAGATACTCCTGAAACTAGAGTGGAAGTTCTCAGGCTTGGAGCTGATGATTTTATAGCAAAACCTTTTGACGTAGAAGAGGTGTCAGCAAGGGTTGAAGCACAATTAAGGCGGTATATGATTTTTTCAAATAGTAGTTCTACTTCTAAAATTCTTAATTACAAAAACATTAGAATGGATATTGAAGCTATAAGAACTTTTATAAATGATAAAGAGATAATTCTGACGGCAAGAGAGTTTTCAATACTTGAGCTGCTGATAAGGTATCCGAATAAAGTTTTTACAAAAGCAAATATTTTTGAGCATGTTTGGAATGACAAATTCGTAAATGATGATAATACAGTCAATGTACATATAAGCAACCTTCGCGCGAAAATATCTTCAGTTGATCCTGATAATGAATACATTAAAACGGTATGGGGGATCGGCTTCAAATTACACGAATAAACTTTAGACTTTCTTAAGACTTTCTTTATGCTTTCTTGCAACTTGGGTAATATCATAAGTCTAGGTTTAAAGAATGTGCACGTTCCTTGGAACCTACACCGGAGAATATTACCTGGATAGGTGCATAAAGAATAAAGGAGTTGAAAAGATTGGAAACCGTGTTGAGAACACATAAGATATCAAAAAAATACAACAAAACAATAGCTAACCAAAACATAGATATTACTGTTAAACAGGGTGAAATCTATGGTCTTATCGGTAAGAATGGAGCGGGTAAAACAACGTTATTAAAAATTATAAGTGGACTAACCACCCCTAGCTCGGGTTCTTTAGAACTTTTTGGACATAGTTCTGAAAGTGAGTTGAAAAGGATGAGGAAAAGAACAGGGTGTATTATTGAGATGCCATGTTTTTTCTCATACCTCTCTGCTGAAAAAAATCTGGAATATTACAGGCTTCAAAGAGGTATTCCGGGAAAGAGCAGCATACAAGAGGCACTGGACTTTGTTGGTTTGGCCGATACAGGAAATAAACCGTTTAGATATTTTTCAATGGGGATGAAGCAGAGACTGGGTATGGCACTGGCTTTACTTGGAAATCCTGATCTGCTTATACTTGATGAACCTATAAATGGGTTTGATCCTATCGGAATTGCAAAATTCAGAGAGACTATCAAAAAGCTTAACACTGAAAGAAATATTACAGTAATAATATCCAGCCATATTCTCGGCGAATTATCACAGATTGCTACCACCTTCGGATTTATTGATAAAGGGGTTCTCCTAGAGGAAGCAACTTCCAAGGCTATTGAGGAAAAGTGCAGGCAGTGTCTGTCTATTTCTGTAGATGATGTAGGCAAAGCGGTTACTGTTCTCGAAAGTAAGTTAAGGTGTACTGAGTATGAAGTATTGGATGATAACAATATGAAGGTATACCAGTTACTTGATAGCTCAGATATGTTGGCGCAGACACTTATCTTAGACGGAGTAAAGGTTTTTTCTATCAGTAGGGAAGAAACGAACCTTGAGGACTACTTTATAAAAATGATTGGAGGAGCCCGGAATGCTTAATTTAGTAATAGCGGAACTATACCGATTGTTAAATAGAAAATATCTGATAGTTTTCTGGGGAATTCTGGTGCTGATTGCGCTGTTGAGTACATTTTTTGTAAGGATACCATTTAATCAATGGCTATCAATTTCAATGCCTGCACTACTCGTTCCTGTTTTTCTATGGCCAATTATAACTGATGTTGTAGCTGGAGAGGAATTTAAAGAGAATACAATAAGTAATACAGCATCCTTTGGAATATCAAAAATAAAATTTTTCTTATCAAAAGTTGTAGTATCAGCTGTCCTGGTAATCATTACGGTTTTCGTGACAGTTTTCACATTTACTTTTAGCGCATGGCTGCTTTCACCAAATGGTGTTGTGAAGGATGGTATTACCCTGAGTAACTATATACAAACTGTATTAGCTATAATACCCCTCTATTTTGCGACAATTACAATTTGCACACTTTTAACATTTACCATACAAAGGCAAAGCCTGGCTACATTTGTATACATAGGCCTATTCTCCGTAAATCCATTAGCTGTACTAATGGGTGCCTCAGACTATATCCCTGGCAAAAAATATTTCATTACTACCCAAATATTTGACTTACTTGGTTCACCCAAAATGGTCAGCTTAAAAACTTCTGCTATAACGATGAATACCCTTGGAGGAAGTGCATCAGACAACAAAACATTGTTGTTTGCTGTGGGAGTGGGTCTTTTGTACTTGTTGGTATTTTCATTAATTGGAGCTCTGGCAAATAGGAAGTGGAATTAAGCAGATAAGTAGGTGAATTTTTAATGATTCTTGTTCTATTGATATTAGGATGTGTTGTGTTATTCGGTATTGTCCTCCATATTCGAAGTGAAATTCTCAGGATAACAGCAAATCTAAAGAAGATAAGCGAGGAGAAAACAAATCAGAGGCTTATGCTACCCCTTACATTAAGCTGGCTTGAAAATCTCGCGGAACAGATAAATAAATTGCTTGAGCAAAAAAAGGCTGCTGAAATATTATTCAAGAACATGGACCTGCAGCAACGCCAGGCAATTGCTAACATATCTCACGACCTAAGGACACCGCTAACTTCAATCATAGGGTATATGCAGCTGCTGCAAAATGGGAATCTGTCTCAAGATGAGAAAGGGCTGTACTCTGAGATTGTACTTAATAGAGCAAAGGCTCTCCAACTGCTAATAACTGATTTTTATGATTTATCCAGATGTGAAGCGGGTGAGTATAAGCTTGATTTGAAGTATATAAGGTTGCAGGATTTATTATGTGAACAAATAGCATCATATTACTGCGATTTTAATGCTAAGGGCATAAAACCTGATATATCTATAGATGAGTTTATTCCTTCAATTCTTGCAGATGAAAATGCGGTAAAACGTATATATCAGAACCTTATTCAAAACATCCTAAAACATGGATCTGGAAGAGTGGAAATAAAATTAACCTACGAGAATAGAACAGTAATTTCACGTTTTAGTAATCATGCTTCGGGACTGGCCAAAGAGCATGTGGATCGAATGTTTGACAGGTTCTTTACTGCAGACAGAGTTCGGAACGGATGTAATACAGGACTTGGTCTTACTATAGTAAAGGCATTTGTTGAAAGCATGAACGGAAATATTAAAGCAGAGCTCAAGGATGGCATACTTAGTATTATTATCATATGGAACAACATCAATTAAATAATATCAATTTTAAACGCAAGGAGATAGATTATGAATAAAGTAAAAGCATTAACATATAAATATCCGGTTATTTTCTCAATACTTGTAATAATATTTTCGGCACTGATAACAGAGATACCATTGACTCCATTTTTTTCAAGATATATGGATATACGAAAGGCTAACTTTTTAGCTATCATTTTGGTACAAGGAACATGTGCTGTAATTCTAACAGTAGTAATTAAGGCTATAGGCATATTTAAAACTGCAGGCTTTACAAAGCCTAAGCAGGTATGGCTTGGGTGGCCTCTGGTGGTAATGGGTTTACTTAGTGGTACTGAATTATTCAGTGGTGAATTGGTATTCAATACTTCTGATCCAATAGATTTTATTCTCTTTGTTCTGGTTGCTATTTCTGTGGGCTTTATAGAAGAAATCATGGCTAGAAGCTTAATTTTGAATATCATGCTTCGAAAATGGGGGCATACAAAAAAAGGAATATATCTTGCAACCATTATTTCAAGCGCATTATTCGGACTTTCACATTTAACTACAGTAGCTGTAGGACGTCGTGAGTTGGTAGCCGGCCTTATACAGGCTGTGATGACCACCTTTTTCGGAGCAATTTTTGCGGCATGTTTCTTGAGAAATAATTCAGTTTGGCCGGTTATTCTTCTTCATGCATTTGTTGATTTATTTGCTACAGCTCATGATTTAACTGAAAGATTTGGAGAGGTACACGCGGATCCAACTATACAAAGTGCGATAGTTACGCTTATTGTTACCTTACCATTGTTCATTTACAGTATGTTTATAATTCGTAAGGTTAAACCTAAAGTGGAATCGCAATCAGACGCAGTAAACCGAGGAGGTAGAGCTTTAACTAACTAGATGAACTGATAAATACTCAAACTAAATACAATAGTAAAGCACTACTAATGTGGTTGTTGCAAAACAATATTGATTAATGTACGTGATAAAGATAGATTTAGTACTTTAACTGTCTTATTTCCGACACATTCATAAATGATTGTTCGGGAGTATATCCGGCTATTTACATGGATTAATATTTTACAACACCTCCTTGTAGTATAAAGGGATTTTAAACATTATATAGAATAACTTATTTAGGTTTAACTTTTAATTATGTATAAAATAAGGGGTGCATACTATGTGGTGGAAGGATGGAGTAATATATCAGATTTATCCGAGAAGCTTCAAGGACTCAAATGGAGACGGAATTGGGGATATAAAAGGTATTATCCAAAAGCTGGATTATCTGAATAATGGAACCCCGGATTCTTTGGGAGTAGATGCAATATGGATTTCCCCGTTTTTCAAGTCTCCTATGAAGGACTTTGGTTATGATATTTCGGATTACCGTGACATAGACCCCATGTTTGGCACCCTTGCAGACTTTAAAGAGCTGTTGGCAGAAGCACATAAGAGAAATATACATATAATTATCGATATGGTATTGAACCATACCTCCGACCAGCATCCCTGGTTTATTGAGTCACGTCAGAGCAGGGACAATCCTAAGGCTGACTGGTATATCTGGCACTCCGGGAAAAACTCCCGAACCGGCAAAAATGGAGAGATTATTCCGGGAGGACGACCGAACAACTGGTTTGCACAGTTTGAATTAAAAAACGCCTGGTGGTATGAACCCCAAAGAAAACAGTTCTATCTTGGAACATTTACACGTCACCAGCCCGAATTAAATTGGAGGAATCAGAGCTTAAGGGAGGAAATGTTTGATTTGGCAAGGTACTGGCTGGATATGGGGGTAGATGGCTTCAGGCTTGATGTAATCAACTGGTTTATAAAAGATGATCAATTCAGAAGCAACCCTTATACTTTAAAAAGCGTTGATTTACAGAAGCACATCTTCGACAGGAACAGGCCTGAAACTATTGAGATTTGCCGACAGCTCAGAAAGATAACCGATGAATACCGGGCAAGAATGATGGTTGGGGAGGTATTTACCGATAGTGCAGAAACTGCCTCGGAATACTGCGGAGATGGAAAGGATGCTCTCCATATGGCCTTCAACTTCAACTTCCTCTTTCAGCCTTGGAAAGCAGAGAGGTTTTATAACGCTATAATTAATTGGTATGATAGTCTGAAGGGAGAAGCCTGGCCAAACTTTACCTTCAGCAACCATGACAACCTGCGGCACAGCTTACGGTACAGAAAGGGGAAGGATACCCACGCACGCTGCCGCATCGCTGCCGCACTGCTGCTGACTGTGAAGGGAACACCCTTTATATACTATGGGGAGGAGCTGGGGATGGATGGGGGTAAGCTGAAAAGGAAGGACATGAAGGACCCTCTCAGCTATAAAACCTGGCCTTTAAAGAGATTTTGCCGCGACCTGGCCCGGACGCCCATGCAATGGAATTCAAGGGAAAACGCAGGCTTTACTGAAGCTGGAGCAAAACCCTGGCTTCCAGTAGATAGTAAATATGAAACAAATAATGTTGCATCACAGGAAAATGACCCCACATCACTTCTGAACTTTTATAAAAAGCTCATCTGGCTAAGAAGGCAGCAGCCTGCCCTCAAGACAGGAGATATAAGACTATTGAAGAAATACCTTCCGCAGGTGTTGGCTTATGAACGATTCTCAGATACCGGTAAGTTATTAATACTTCTGAATTTCAAAGGAGAAAGTGTTTCTGTTAAATTGCCTTATGATGAGAAAGTAAACTTCCGGGTTGTGTTGAGTACTCATAGGTTTGAGTCAGAAGAAATATCGGAAGGAACTAAAGACAATATCAGCAATATTGTACTGGAAAAGTATGAGGTTCTTATTTTGGAGTACGCTGGGCTGCCTGTTTAAGTCCGTCCCCTGACAAATATAAGACTGAGCATAATCAGCAGCATGCCTCCAATTTGAATAAAGGATACAATTTCATTAAGAACAAGAACACCTCCCAGAATTGACACGACAGGTATCAGGTTCAGAAACATTGATGAAACAGTAGCTCCAAGACCCTTTACAGCAACATTGTAAAGGTAATAGGCCAGAGCGGAACACATGAGAGAGAGGTACAACAAATTTACCATCGAGTATGCCGATAAACCTTTCCACTGGTTTATTTCTGGAATTATTAAAGGAATATAAAGCACAGAGGCTGCCATCATTTGATAGGCAGTTATTACAATGCCGTTATACCTGCCGGTCAGGCTTTTACATATTATAGTGTAGATTACCCAGGTAACCATAGCACCAATCATCAGAAGGTTTCCCAATGTATATCCGGAGGAAAAGTCCAGGCCCTTCTCAAAAATGACCAGAAAAACCCCTGCTATCGAGAGGATAACACAACTGATTATTCGGGCAGTAATTTTATACTTATAGAATAATGATTCTGTTATCAGTGTAAAAATAGGTACGGCAGCCACTATAATTGAGGCATTAGAAGCAGTTGTATACTTAAGCCCGATATTTTCAAACAAAAAATATATAACAATCCCAAAAAAAGCCGAAGCAAACACCAGTAAAACATCTTTCAATGCCATTCTAACAAACAACTTTTTACAAAATAATATTATAAACAAAGCTCCTGCAGCAATTAGCTGCCTGAAGAATGCTATTGATATAGGTGGAAGATCCTGAAGCAGAATCTTTGTACTTACAAAGGAATACCCCCAAAAAATAACTGTTAATGTAATAGCTATTAACGCAAATAATTTTTTATGTCTCTCTTTATTCATATTAATCATCAAGTAAACCACCACTTTATTATCTTTAATGTATAATTCTCTCACAATAAAAGAAGTTTATCAACATATAGTTCAATATATGGTTGTCTGTAGATGTAGGATTACAATACATGTGTGACAATTTGAAAAAAAATAATGCGGAAAGTGTATCCAAGGTGTATGTTTAAGTTACCACACAAAAATATACATTAGGAGGATATCTTCCCGCATGAACAGCATA
>JAEYWA010000057.1 GCA_023431385.1 Bacillota bacterium
ATAAGGAGGAATAGGGTATGCTGATTGATTTTTCGAAGATCTTTGGCAGAGCTAAACCATCAAAGGATGTAGCCAAAGAGAGATTGCAACTGGTATTAATACATGACAGGGCAAATGTTTCTCCTGAGTTTCTGGAAATGGTAAAAGGGGAGATAATCAAGGTTATCCAGCACTATATGGAGATTGACGAGAGTGCACTTGATATCCAGCTTACCAGAACTAAAAGCGAAGAAGGGGATAGAATAGTTCCCGCACTAGTAGCTAATATACCTATTAAAAATGTAAGAAATGCAGGTAAATAAATTAAAGGTATGTGATATTAAACCATGAATATAGCGTTTATAGCTCATGATAATAAAAAGGAATTAATGGCAAGCTTTTGCATAGCTTACAAGTATATACTGCAGGATCATCATCTGGTTGCTACCCGTTCAACAGGTATTGTTATTAATAAGGCCACAGGATTAAACATTAACCTGCTGGCGTATGGGAGTTTGGGTGCGCAACAGTTGGGGGCAAGGATAGCATGTGATGAAATAGATTTACTTATATATTTCAGAGATCCCAATTTTGAAAATGACACAAATACCTTCCTGCTTTTTAAACATTGTGATTCCAACAATATACCTTACGCTACAAATATTGCGACAGCCGAAGTTCTTATAAAGGGGCTGGAGCGAGAAGACCTTGCATGGAGAGACCTACTTCGGTAAGAATAATAGGATATTGCTACCTGAGGGTTATAAATAATAGTGCCATCAGGATATAATACAACGTAGTAAATATTTTACAGCCCGGGCATTAGCCCGGGCCTTTTTACGTTTTAAGAAATTTAAACAACCTGTTAATAACTTCTAGACAGAGGTGTAATAATATTCATCCATATTAAATATAATTTAATAAAAAGTATGGCTAACAAGGACAAGAATATGGGAGATAGTGTATGGATGAAATGATTGTAAGACCAAAGTACTCACGCCAGACAGGTACTCAAAGAAAAAAGAAGAGCACAAATGAAAATGAAATGATGTCAACAATTTTTGCTGTAAAAATGCTGGTTGTGGTAGTATTTCTGTCGGTATTTGCCCTATGCAAGGCTGCTGATACTACGGCCACCAACTATTTCATATCCAAGGTTAAAATTATCACAACCCAGAACTTTGATACAAATAAATATTTGCTGAGTACTACGGCGATACTGGGAATTAAACTTTCTGAGAAAAACGCAACAGCTCAAGGGGATGTATCAGGTAAGAATGCTAATCTTGACATAAATTCAGATGAAAGTGTACAGACTTTGTTACAGTCTGACAGCAATATGCGGCAAACGGCTGACGAGAGCATTCCCGGTAAGGATAACATAAATGAAAACAGTGGAGATATAAATTTGAACCAGAACAGTGCCAATCAGAAAAGTATAAATCAGATTGACCCCTTAAAGAAGGATGCCGGAACAAATAGCACGGTTAAAGACACTGTTGACCCGGTCTCAGAAGCTGATGCCGGTAATGGACAAAATATATTGTCAGAGACAGTTCCGGAAACCAGAAGCAGTTCAATAAGCGACAACCTGCAGGCGCTCACACAGGTACCTATACTTGAAGAGGCTGAAATCAAATCTATCGCAGATAAATATTCCTTCGTTACTCCAATCAAGGGACAGATTGATTCACCTTTTGGAATTAGAACCGATCCTTTAAGTGGAAAAACATCTTTTCACAGCGGTATAGACATAAAAGCCAATATGGGTACTTCAATAAAGGCTGCCCTTGACGGAGAAGTAGCTGAAGTGGGCTCAAGTCCGGAGTATGATAACTATGTAAAGATAAAACACAGTGATGGACTATACACAGTGTATGCTCACTGCTCAATCCTTGTAGCAAAGAAAGGGCAGAAGGTAAAACAAGGGGATGTTATTGCCAAGGTAGGAGATACCGAGGGATTATCTGGTGCCTATCTGCACTTCGAGGTATGGAAGGGTGACAAGGCGGCAGACCCTGAAAAAATATTGAACCTTTTAAACAAGTAATATTAAGAGAAGCTTGGATCGGTCGTACCGGTTCAAGCCTTTTAATTTGGGGCATCCAGCCAAGCTGGAGCACCTTGACATAGAGGTGAACAGTGAAATTTTCGTTATGGATATACAAAGACTTTGGGAAGCTAAAGCTTTCTATTAATCTGCTAATCCTTGTGTTTGCTGCAGTAGCCTTTATTACCGGAACCCTTCCAGAGTATTTGCTGACCCTGTTATCCATTACGTTGCATGAAGCAGGGCACGCAGCAACAGTAATTCTATCAGGGGGAAAGATTTATAATGTAAGGGTTATGCCGGTTGGATTAAATGCTGAAATGGATAACGGATACTGCAGTAAGCTTAACAGATTAATTATATACTTTGCAGGCCCCCTTGTAAGCTTTGGCTTGGCTGGGATATTAAAGGTATTGCTTCTTGTGGGTTTCACAAACCCATATGTAATTGTGATGCTATATACAAACTTATACCTTGCTGTTTTTAATATGCTTCCAGTTTTTCCTCTTGACGGTGGCAGGATATTTGTTGAACTTGCAGCAGCAAAATCTGGATTAATAAGAGCTGGAAAAAGAATGAAGCAGATATCTGTACTTTTATCGGTAATCATTATTGCAGTAGGTCTGGTAAGTCTTTATACAGATAGCAAGAGAAGTATATGTTTGATAATCATAGGGATTTACATTTTCATGTATTTAGGAGCTAATAAGGAGGAGACAGCCTTAATGAATATTAAAAGCCTGCTATTCAGAAAAGCAAGAGTTATTAGAAAAGGTATTTATCCTGTTCGGGAGATAGTTGTCTTAAAAACTGTTAAACTCACAGAAGTTATCAAGGCTATGGACTATGTAGACAGGTTTCACATGGTAAATATACTGGATGAAAATTTAAGAGTTATAATGGTTATGACAGAGCAGGAAATTATTGACGCGGTTGTTAGAAACGCCCCCGATACGACGTTTGAAAATTTAATGCATATAGAGTATAATGTTCATAATGAGGTCAATTAGCATATGACATAAAATGGGGGTTACTTATGTACAAGATAGTTAGAAAAGAGATTTTAAATCCTTCTGTTGTACTAATGGATATTGAGGCACCTTATGTTGCCCGTAAGGCCGAACCGGGTCAGTTTATTATTTTCAGAATAAATGAATCGGGAGAAAGAATACCGCTTACAATAGCAGACTATAACAGAGAAAAAGGTACTGTAACAATTATATTCCAAATAGTAGGAAAGACTACACGAGTTCTGTCTGAAATGAATGAAGGAGAATACCTTCTTGATTTTGTAGGTCCTCTGGGAGTAGCCTCACACCTTGATGGTTATAAGAAGGTCGCCGTAATTGGCGGAGGTCTGGGAACGGCAATTGCGTATCCACAGGCAAAGAAGCTTCATACTCTTGGAGCAGAAGTCCATGCCATAACAGGTTTCAGGAACAAGGATTTGATTATCCTCGAAAAGGAAATGGATGCAGTCAGTGACAAATTAATCGTTGCTACCGACGACGGTTCGAACGGAAATAAGGGTTTTGTTACCAACGTTCTCAAACAGTTGATTGAGGAAGGTAATAAATATGATTTGGTAATTGCAATAGGCCCATTGGTAATGATGAAGGCTGTAAGCAATATGACCAGAGAACTCGGAATTAAGACCCTGGTCAGCATGAATCCTGTAATGATAGACGGTACAGGAATGTGCGGAGGCTGTAGACTTACTGTTGGCGGAAAAACAAAATTTGCTTGTGTTGATGGACCGGATTTTGACGGGCACGAAGTAGATTTTGATGAAGCAATGAGAAGGCAGGGAATGTATAAAAAACACGAAAGTGAATCAACTGAACTTCATGTGTGCAGACTCGGAGGTGCTACCAATGCCTAATATGGCTTTAAATAAGGTAAAAATGCCTGAACAGGATCCTAATGTAAGAAATAAAAACTTTAAGGAAGTAGCCTTGGGCTATGATGAGGCTATGGCGGTTGAGGAGGCACAGAGATGCCTAAACTGCAAACATAAGCCATGTGTAGCCGGATGTCCGGTAAATGTTCAAATTCCAGAATTTATTCAGTTGGTGGCAGACGGTAAATTTGAAGAGGCTTACTATAAAATCAGGGAAACAAACAGTTTGCCTGCAGTGTGTGGAAGAGTCTGTCCACAGGAAACTCAGTGTGAGCAACTTTGTGTCAGAGCAAAGAAAGGTGAATCTGTTGGTATAGGACGTCTTGAACGCTTCGTGGCAGATTGGCATATGACCAACTGTAAGAAAGAAGAAGTAAAGCCAGAGAGTAATGGGATAAAGGTTGCCGTTGTGGGCTCCGGCCCGGCAGGACTAACCTGCGCAGGTGATTTGGCAAAGCTGGGTTATGATGTTACTATATTTGAGGCATTTCATGTTCCCGGAGGCGTCCTTATGTATGGAATCCCGGAATTCCGTCTCCCTAAAAAACTTGTACAGGAAGAAATACAAACTGTAAAAGACCTGGGTGTTAAAATTCAGACAAATATGGTTATTGGAAAGGTACTATCAATAGAGGACCTTAAGGCCGAGGGCTTTAAAGCCGTATTTATCGGTTCAGGTGCAGGCCTGCCAAGCTTTATGGGCATTCCGGGAGAAAACTTGAACGGTGTATATTCTGCAAATGAATTCCTTACAAGAATAAATCTTATGAGTGCTTACCAGTTCCCGAATACCGATACTCCTGTATTTGTAGGAAAAAATGTGGCAGTAGTAGGCGGCGGAAACGTTGCAATGGATGCTGCCAGAAGCGCAAAGCGACTTGGGGCAGAAAATGTTTATATAATTTATAGACGTTCTGAAGCAGAGCTTCCTGCCAGACTTGAAGAGGTTCATCATGCCAAGGAAGAGGGAATTATTTTTAAATTGTTGACAAATCCCAAGCAGATTCTTGGTACTGAGGACGGCTGGGTGAAAGGTATGGAGTGCGTTGAAATGGAATTGGGTGAACCAGACAGATCCGGTAGAAGAAGACCTGTTGAGAAGAATGGCTCTGAGCACGTGGTTGACCTTGAGACAGTCATAATAGCAATTGGACAATCCCCAAATCCGCTGATCTCTTCAACTACACCGGGACTTGATATTCAATCCTGGGGAGGGATAATTGTAGAAGAAGAAACAGGTGCAACCAGTAAAAGCGGTGTTTACGCCGGCGGAGATGCAGTAACAGGTGCTGCTACCGTTATATTGGCGATGGGTGCAGGTAAAAAAGCCGCAGAGGCCATGGATAAATATATCCGCAGTCAAAAATAACTCAAATCTCTATAGATGCTATCAAATCTAAGCTATTTCAGTAGGGATATAACTCTGCTGATACATGAATAAATAATGCTGAGGAGTAGAAATCTATTCTGAAGCAAGTATAAAAAGGAGAAAAGATTAATGAAGACATGGGTATTGTACCACAGTAAGGGCGGTAATACTAAAAAAATTGCTGATGCTATAGCTGAGGAACTGGAGGAGGTCCTGAAATCCGAGCAAATTCCTCCTGCATATCCTCCAGAGAATGTGTCTCTGCTGTTTTTAGGAACAGGAGAGTACGCAGGAAAGCCTGATCCTAAAATGATGGAATTCATAAGAACACTGACACCTAACAGGGCTAAAAACGTAGCGGTGTTTGGCACCAGTGGAAGCGGAGCAGCTGATGGAAAAGCAATTGCAGCAGTAAAAGCTCAGCTCAGGGAAAAGGGTATTAATGTTATTGACGAAAGCTTTTGCTGCAAGGGCAAGTACTTTATATTTATGAACAGAAAAAATCCTGATGCCAATGAAATTAAGAGTGCCAAAGACTATGCTAGAAAAGTGTATAACAGTCTAAAAGGTAATTAGCGGTTTGTATTAAAACAATAAGCCCGGCGGGTGGAATGCAAAACTCATGAATTGCATTCCATCGGTCGGGTTTTTTTTGAGTTTTCGTCATTCCATAACATAATACTTCAATTAATTTTTATTAATACTGTAGAATTTTAATTTCATTTTGATAATATGTGAATGTAAAATATTATATTTTTATTAAATAATTTGAACCTTTTTAGATGTTTTGTCTCTTATATAGATAAGGAGCTCCCAAAAAGTACGAAAGGAGATAATGAGTGGAACATACAGAATTGGTAAGGAAATGCCAACAGGACAATGTTGAAGGCTTTAATGAGTTGTATAAGTTGTATGCACAAAAGGCTTATCGAACAGCCTGTTTTATTGCGGGGAATACTCAAGTAGCCGAAGACATTGTTCAAGAGGCTTTTACACAGTGCTTTTTTGAAATTAAAAATATCAAAAATCCGGAACTTTTTAATAGCTGGTTTTACAGTATACTGGTGCGATTGGGATGGAGGATATCTGGTAAGTGTAAAAAGGTATATTCAAATGAAACCAGTATTTGAGGCAGTCCCTGCTTATTTTTTCTATTTTAACTTGTAGGATCAATGTGTTTAGTTATTGCACCTTACTTTTATCCATGCATTTTTCAATATCGATTTGAACAGGTATCCATTCACCTTTAATTTTTACAAGAGAGTTTATCAGTAAGTCGGTTCCATTTGTCAGCTTGGCAAATTCAAACATATATTTTTTTTCATCTACTCCATCAACAAATATTTTTTTTCTATACTCATCCTGCTCAGGGGTGTATTGTTTCATAATAAGCCCGCACCAGTTTCCGTAAACCGTTTCCACATACGATTCGGCATTATGAGCCCAGCCATGGTAGGCAGCACAAAAGAAATCCTCCGGGGACAAGGTCAGTGCATCTATATAATAGGAGTTGTTTACTTTAATTACATCTATTTCACCAGTGTAATAATTAAAGGTGGTTACACCAACGCTGCTGCCCTCTAAAAACTCAAGCTCCAGAAAGTACTTGTTAACATCCTTAGATTCAATTTTTATAGGCAGCAGCTTGATTAGATTTATATGACCTATTCCTGCAAAGGATTTTACAAACTCTTCATAATTCATTGAGTTTTTATTGTTCTCGGATAGGAAGGAGTATGCAATTGGAAAGGGCTCCAGCCCATAGCCCACAGTTCCGCAGCCTCCGTTTTTTTCTTCAGTAAGGAGGGAGGCCTGCTGAAGTACACTGAAATAGTTGATGACTGAGTTTTCAGGAGTATTTATCAATTCTAAAGGGATTTTCCCATCTTTAAAGCTTTCAAGAAAGTAATCATGTTCCATAAAGCAACTGTTTAATGCTTTAAGATTTGAGGGTCTGAAATATGTTTCATTAAGATTTGACATTCTCTTATTCATTATTTGAATGGTTTGCCGTGATAAGCCGGAAGCAGCCAAATCAATTTTTTTATCCTGTGCTTTTTTTGTATAGCTACCTCCAATGACATAATTCCTTTGTCCAGTATCCTCATTACCTACTCTTAAACAGATTGCCGTAATAAAAAAGGCCAGCAGAATTAATGAAATTATAAGTAAGCGCTTTGTTATAATTTTCATAATACTCCCATCTACGCACATGAATATGAAAAGACACATTGTCCGCAATCCACGTACATTTAAAATTATTTAACCGGATTTCAAACCGATACCTGTCCGAAAGCGGCCCACGAAAATAGGACGACTTCCTTTATAATATATTCACGTTAGGTGAGGATAATAATTAAAATTTAATGTAATAAAAATATAATTCCCTATTAAAACTTTATTCATTATTGAATCACCGTAGCAACATATTCCATATGAATTATAAAAAAGAGTAATAGCTTAGTCGCTTATTGTAAGTGCATGCGTATTTATGGTATATTTTCTATAATCGAGTGAATTAAAATAGAAAAATAGGGTAAGTATTAAAATAGGATAAAGCAGGTAAATTACATGAGCAAAAGGGGTTATGCAATGCAATTTGTTTTTGTTGGAGTATTTTTAGTTATTTACGCACTATTGAATTACTATATAGGAATAAGAGGACTAAAGAGTATAAATGCACAAATCCCAATTAATAAGATTATTTATTGGTTTATAGTCATACTTTTTGCGTCCTCCTACATTATCGCAATGGCTGGGAGAAAACACCTGCCTGAAGTGGTAGAGCGGATTTTCAGTACATTAGGTGGCTATTGGATAGCGGCTTTTGTATATCTTCTGGGGTTTGTTATAATAATTGACATATTTGGATTTCTAGCTAAAAAGCTAAGTATTATGCCTACCATTGTGAAAAACAACACATGGTTTATTGCATTTTCTGTAATAGCTGCGGTAGCTATCCTGCTTGCTGTAGGGACATATAATGCTATGGTGCCAAAGATTTCGGAATATAACATTAGAATTGATAAAAAAGCAGGTACAGTGAAACAGCTTAAGTGTGCTATGATTTCGGACATACATCTTGGTGAGATTATTGGAAGAGATAGGCTTAAAAATGCTGTGGAGCTGATCAACAATATGGAACCGGATATTGTAGTTATAGCAGGAGATTTATTTGATGGCGCTATTGAACCTGTTAAGAAAGATAATATGCTGGAAGAGCTAAAAGGTATCAGATCAAAATTTGGTGCATACGCAATTATGGGAAATCATGAGTATTATTCAAATTCAGTTGATGAAATAACTAAGCTGGTTGAGGAGACAGGAGTAACTGTTTTAAGAGATGATACAGTTAAAATTAATGACAGTTTTTATCTTGTAGGAAGAGAAGATAAGGGTGGGCAACGGTTTGGTTATAACCGTGCGAGCATATCGGATTTACTGAAAGGAGTAGATACCGACTTGCCGATCATTGTACTTGATCACCAGCCCTCTGAATTGGATGAACCCAGAATGGGGAAGGTGGACCTTCAACTTTCTGGACATACTCATGCCGGGCAGTTTTTCCCGGCAAGTCTGGTTACCAATATGATGTTTGAAGAGGATTACGGGTATTTTCAGGATGGAAGCTTTAATCTACTGGTTTCCAGCGGCTATGGCACCTGGGGGCCTACGGTCAGAATAGGCAGTCAGTCGGAAATTGTTGAGCTTAACATTTTATTTGCAGAATAAATAGAAATTAATACCAGAGCTAGGCACTATTTATATCAAAACTAAATAAAGTTCATTATCAAAATAAATTAAAATCCATTTGCGTATAAGCAAATGGATTTTTGGGATTTATTATTTTTTCTTATTGAATTTGCTCAAATCAAATTTCCAGGACTTCTTTTTATTTTCAGGTTCGTTGGTGTCATTCAGGTCAAGTGTTGCAGCATACTTTGGATAATACATCTCCACAATGTTTTTAAGAGTAATTTTGATTGCCGAGTAAAGAGGAATTACTATTATCAATCCGATAAAACCCAGTATTGGAATTATACCCATCAATAGAAGTATTACTGTAAGGGGGTGAATATCCATACTTTTCTTCATAACCTGAGGTGATATAAAGTTATTGTCAATCTGCTGAACCACAACCATTACTATAAATATTTTGACTGCCATAAAGGGGTTGTCGGCCAGTGAAAGCAGAATAGCAGGTATTATACCTAACCAGGGTCCAAAAAAGGGGATTATACAGGTTATCATAGCAAAAATGGCCAGTATTAGTGAATACTTCAGACCGATTATTAGATAACCTATATACATCAGCAGGCCTATAAAGAAAGCTACCAGAAGCTGACCTGCAATATAATTTGAAAGTACGTAATCTATATCGGTCAGAATTTTTCTGATATTTTCCTTATGGGAAGTTGGTACAAATCTTACTACACTGGGCTTGAATTTTCTGCCGTCCTTAAGAAAATAGAACAGTACTATAGGAATTATTATTATAATAGAGCCTACGTTGGTAATTGCACCTATAAAATTAATTGTGCCCTTTCCGACACTCGCTCCAATGTTCTGAACGAATTCCGATATCTTGCTTGTAATATCTGGTGTGGTCAGATCGGAGCGGTTGAAATAGGCCAGTAAGTTACTATTCAGAAGGTTGGTGACAGTTCTTTCGGCTTTTTCGTACAGAGAAGGAAGACTATGATAGAATTCCGTAAACTGTGTCTTGATTAATGAACCGGTATAAGAGCTAAAGAGAACCATGGCTGACAGTACAATAACAAAAGCCAGTACGATTGCCCAAATATGAGGAATTTTACCTTTCTCAAGAAACTGAACCAGAGGTCTCAAAATATAAAATAACAGTCCTCCGAAAAGAAGCGGAAAGATTATTGAATAAATGAAACTAAGTATTGGAGAAAAGAAGAAGTCTATTTTCCCGAACATAAATACTATCAGAAGTATAAGCAGTAAATAACAGCCATATCTGAAAAATTTTCCTCTAAACAGATAAACATTATTCGTATCCGGTTTCGTTTTCGTGTTGTTTTCCATAAATACCTCTTAAAAAAATTGATTACTGTAATCATTAATCTTTAGACAAGCTATACTCGTTTATCATAATTATAGGATTAAATGAAAAAATATACAAACAGAATTTTCATTTATCCTTCTAATACTTAATAACTTCCGACAGGGGACCCATTAAAATCATTGGAGACTTATCTTTGTCAAGCCACTTTACTATAGAGACTACGTCTTTACGCTCTGTTGCAACAGAGCCATTGGTATATTTAATTTTCATATCTGGCTTTACAATATGAAAAAAATTGGCACTGCTCGTATTCTTGTTATTCTGTTGATTATAACCAATGGTGAAAAAGAGATCATATATACCATCCTTCATTTTGCTGAAGTTTTCATCTTTTGCGTCATACCTGTAATAATATAGCCCTGTGTCTGCAGCCTGGTTTTTACCGAAACAGGTGCCTATACTAAAAGCCCCCACGGGAGTTTTTTTATCGCCTTCTTTTTTGTTGGTTGTAAAGCCATTTAATCCAATCCAGCCTGTTATATTATTATGTATATTAACCCAGCCGTTTATGTTTTTTTCATATGTATTGATAACTACGTTTGAAGAATTCCTTAAGCTGGATGTAACGACAATTAACTGGGAGGTATCTCTTTCTTTTATAAATTTAAGCTCTGTAATGGCTTTACTGCTTAGACCATACTCAGTTTTATCAAACTTACTTAAAGGCACATCTTGAATCTTATAGTTATTGTAATCAATATCTTCAAAATGCCACCATTCGTGACTAAGCGCTCTGAACCCAGATGATTTCATCGCCTGTGACAGTATATTAAGATTTTTTCTCTGTTCGGCTGTCATTCCTTTGAAATTCGGCGAAGCTTTTGCAGTAAAATTGTCAAATTCGGTAGGCATTTTTAATTCCCGTCCGCTTTTATCTACCAGTGTAACATCAACCGCTGCACCTCGGTTATGTTTTGAGCCCGAACGATATGGGTTTGCCACATAGTTTTTATTTGGTGTAGCCTCCCACATGATCTTCTGCACACTCAGAGGTCTGTAAGCATCCCAGATTTTTATGGAATAGCCCTGCTTTTTAACAATATTATTTGCTTTTATCAATTTATCAAGAGTGCCTTTTGTAAGAACACAGGTTGGAGAGGGGTAAAGAGTCTTCCCGACAAAGTTATCGCAGGTTGCATATTTCATATCAATTACAAAGTCCTTACTGTAATCCTCCACAAGGACCAGGTCTGATTTTTTTACTTCTGAATTGACCGCTTCAGCTAAATTGCAGTGCTGAAAGAATACAAATAAAGCTATTAATAGTAAAGCTATAATAAATTTTATGCTAAGACGCTTTGTTCTAGTCATATTATCCCCCATGTTTTTACGCTAATGGCCCCCCAAAGCTTTTCTATAATTTTATCACACTTGTTGGTTACATAAAACAAAGGTCCAGGCTTTTAGTCAAGTCTTTTTCTGAAGCGCTTGGTCGCAATAAATAGGATAACTGCCGTAAAACCGAGAAGTGCCAGAGATTCCTGCCACAAGTACTCAAGGCCGATACCTTTAAGTGTAATCCCTCGAATTATATCAAGGAAGTAGGTAAGCGGAATAATGTATCCGATGTAGCTTATTACAGATGGCATAGCTTCTCTCGGGAAAATAAAGCCCGATAACAGAATACTTGGAAGGAGAAAGAATACCATTACAATCATTGCCTGCATCTGATTTTTTGCGAAGGTAGATATAAGCATACCGATTGAAAGGGAACAGTAGACAAAGAGAAAGCCTAGCAATAATAAAAGACCTACAGACCCGGAAATATTTACTTTGAATATCCATATACACATGGACAGTGAGAATAAAAAGCCTGAATAGCCTATGATGATATAGGGGATGAGTTTTCCGAGAATAAGCTCTGAGGGCTTGATTGGGGTTACTATAAGCTGTTCGATTGTACTTCGTTCCTTTTCTCTGACCAAAGCGAAGGCTGTTAACATAATAGTGATGTTTTGTAGAATAAGTCCAACCAAGCCGGGAATAGTGAATTTTGTACTCTCCATATCAGGGTTGAATAGGACATTTGTTTCCAGTGAAATGCCGGACAGTTTTTCGGGAGTAATGCCGAGCTTAATCAACTTTTCAGTTGTAAGCTTCTGGGAAATGGCTCGTGATATTATTTGGCCGCTGGCAAGGGCTGTTCTTGCTGTAGTAGGTTCGGTACCATCTATGATCAGGTGCAGTTCCGCTTCCTTACCGTTCTTCAGCTTTTCTGAATAATCCTTCGGAATAATAAGTCCTGCTTTTGCCTCGCCGCTTTTTATCAGTTCATTGATTTTGTCCTCTGATTGGACAGTCTGGTGTATAACAAAGTAATCAGATTCGGTGAACTTATCCAGGAAGGTTTTACTTTCTTCAGAATTGCTCTTGTCATAAACAGCAGTGGGTATCCTATCGACTTCAGTATTTACGGCATAGCCGAATAGCAGCATCATTACAATGGGCATGATGAAGGGGAGTTTTAAGCTTATGGGGTCGCGTTTTACCTGTATAAATTCTTTTCTTATAATGGATACAAATCGTTTATAGCTGAAAGGATACTTGTTTTTATTCATAATATAACCTCCTAAGCCACTTTAGTGGCTTTGACACTTAGCTGTTTTGATATATTCGGGCTTTGAGCCAACATTTGTGGAGATAAATGATAGTCGCAATTAATCTCCCTTTAAAAACTTAAGATCGTTAAAAGTACCGGCGACCTTCTGATTTGATAGCCGCTCAACATATTTAATAAAGATATCCTCCAGATTTTTAGCACCTTCCTGTTCGATGAGCTGCTGCGGAGAGGCAATGTTTATAAGGTCGCCGTTTAGAATAAAACCAACCGAGTTGCAGCTTTCAGCCTCATCCATATAGTGAGTTGTAACCAGGATAGTGATTCCCTGCCCGGCAAGCGCATGTATTATCTCCCAGAAAACTCTTCTGGAAACAGGGTCAACCCCTGCTGTTGGTTCATCCAGGATAAGCAGCTTTGGTTTGTGAATCAATGCACAACCCAGAGCAAGACGCTGTTTCCAGCCTCCTGATAAGGTTCCAGCCAAACTTTTTTCCTTGCCTGTAAGGTTGGCCATTGCTATGAGTTCTTTTTTTCTTTCAGACGTGGTGTTTTTTGACAAACCATATACCCCTGCATAAAAGTCCAGATTTTCCTCTACAGTTAGGTCCTCATAGAGGCCGAAACGCTGGCTCATGTAGCCCAGACTTTGTTTTACGGCTTCTGTTTCCGTTGAAACATCTTTTCCCATGACAAGGGCTTTGCCGGAAGAGGGGTTAAGAACACCGCAAAGCATTCGTATTGTGGTTGATTTACCGGAACCGTTCGGGCCAAGAAAGCCAAAAATGGTTCCCTGAGGAATCGAAAAACTGATGTTATTGACGGCAGTAAAATTGCCAAATTTCTTAGTAAGGTTTTCAACCTTAATTGCATACTCCATATTAACCTCCTAAGCCATTTATGGCTTTGAGCCACATTTTGGCCACAAAATGTTTATGAAACTATCATCCATCTACGCACATGTTGCGTACACAAATATTAATGAAAAGGCATGTAGGCGTTCAGCCGTACAATCGGCATATAAGAATACCGAGATATATGACTATAAGACTAGTGACATTTTCCTCTAGCTTTGAGGTGAAATACCGTCAATTATCAGCGTAATCATATCGTCGATTTCCTTTTCAGCCTCGGAAAGCTTAAAGTTCTCTGTAAAAAGCATTTTCTGAGCAATGAAAGCAACAAAATTTCCTATAATATTTCTCATTATCAGCATAGGATCAATATCGGTACGAACCTGACCCCTTTCAGCCATAATTATATAAAAGCCCTTGATTTCATGTTCAATTTTCTTGACAAGACTATTATTGATAGCCTCACGAATGTCCTGGTGAAAAAGTGCTTCACTTATAAGGACTCTAAACAATGGAAAAAACTTCTGTACCAATTCTAGCCTGTCAACCAGAATTTGTTTTAGAAGGGCCCTTAAATCCCTTTGATCCTTATTTTTAAAAATATTACTAAGAGAATTAAGAATTATTTTATCTGATGCAATTTTTATCCCTTGCAGCATTATGCCGTGAATTATATCCCTCTTTGTTTTAAAGTATCTGAAAATTGTTCCTTCAGCGATACCGGCTCTTTTAGCTATTTCACTGGTAGTTGTTGAAGAAAAACCTTTTTCAATTGATATTGCTATTGCTGCTTCGAGGATTCTTTTTTCCTTATCGGCCAGTTCCAGTTCTGATAAATCTATATTATTATTCATGTTTTGGATGCATCCTTTCTTTTTGAAATTACCTCCTCTCATAACCTAGGAGAAGCCAGGAACCTTATAAGAACTCTAAAAGAAAACTTTTAAAATACTGTAATTTAAGCAGTTGATTGTTAATCCTTAAAAATAATGAGTGAGTACTCACTCTAATTACTATATTATTCCAATAGCTTTGTGCTGTCAATATAAAACTTGTATGCCAATAAAAAGCTTGCATGTAAATAAAAAACTTGTATGTCAACAAAAAACTCGTATATTAATATATTTTTTTTTAACAATATCATTAAAGAGAAGTTTAAAAACTGGAGTAAACTATGAGAAAATCACCTCGTTTTGTCAGAATACTCAAATATCTAGGTGTAGGCATGGCAGCAGGAATAGCAAATGGACTATTTGGTTCTGGCGGAGGTACTATTGCGGTGCCTGCCATGGTATACCTCCTTGGGGAGGAGGAACACGACGCTCATGCAACAGCGCTGCTGATAATTCTGCCTCTGACACTGGTAAGCAGTTATTTCTACCTTTCTAATAATTTTGTAGATTGGAATATAACCTGGAAAGCCATGGCTGGAGGAGTTGCTGGAGGAATAGTCGGTGCATATCTTCTTAACAGATGTCCCTCTGGAGTGTTGAGGAAAATATTCGGCACATTTATGATAGCTGCGGCAGTCAGGATGATTTTCTGATCTGGGTAAATACTAATTGGAGTAAATACTAATCTTTGTGCAGGCAAACAACGTTATAGGAAAGGTATAGCCATGATAGTAATCCTGATAGGCTTTGCAGCCGGAATAATTAGCGGAATGGGAATAGGAGGCGGTGCCATCCTTATTCCAGCGCTGGTACTGTTCGTGAAACCTGAACAGCATGTGGCCCAGAGCACTAATTTGTTATTCTTTATACCAACTGCCATAGTTGCATTAGCTATACATATCAAACATAAAAGTGTCGATTTTAAAACCGGAATCCCCATAATGCTTTTCGGCCTGACAGGGGCAATACTAGGTTCCCGTATTGCCGTATCCATAGACGGGCTCCTGCTGAGGAAAGGCTTTGGAATATTCCTATTAATCATGGGAATATATGAAATTTTCGGAAAGAAAAAAGCAAAGAAATAATAAACAGCTATAACCGGTAGTCCCTTATTTACTAATCGCCATGGAGGTTAACAGTGTGTATATTCATGATATAATAAAAGTAAGCGAAAGTATCTTTGAATCCTTACATGACGGAATAGCTATAGCAGACATCGAAGAAAACGTTGTATATGTTAATGAGGCAAATTATCGCATTACAGGTATTCCAACAGAAGAATTTCTGGGTAAAAAAGTAAGAGAAATTGTTCCGGATTCGCATATTCCAAAAGTTTTAGAAACTGGAAGCGAGTTAATAGGAATAAAAACAACAGTGAGGGGCAAAGATGTAATATCCAACATTGTTCCTTTTATTTATAATGGCAAGATTGAAGGCGCTGTATCAATTTTCAGAGATATTTCTGAAGTAAGAGAACTGAACCAAAAGCTTAAAGATGCAAAATCAACAATTAAGCATCTATACGAAGAATTGGATTTTATTAATACTATAGACAGCAATATTGTGGTAGGAAATAATAGTGCTATGATACAAACTCTGAAAACATCTCAAAAAGCTTCAAAGGTAAGTTCTACAGTACTTTTGCTTGGGGAGAGCGGAACAGGAAAAGAAGTAATAGCCAGATTCATTCACAAACACGGCTCAAGATCCGTAAAGCCATTTATTACAGTAAATTGTGCTGCTATCCCGGAGAGCCTTTTGGAAAGTGAACTATTCGGCTATGAAGAAGGGGCCTTTACAGGAGCTAGAAAAGGGGGAAGACCCGGTATGTTTGAGTTGGCTGATACGGGGACTATCTTTCTTGATGAAATAGGGGATATGGATTTCAGCCTTCAAGCCAAATTGCTTAGGGTATTGCAAAGCCGTGAGATTATGAGGATTGGGGGAACACGCCAAAAGAAAATAGATGTAAGAGTTATTGCTGCTACAAATAGAAATTTGATAAAAATGGTGCAGGAAAATACATTTCGTGAAGACCTTTACTATAGATTGGCTGTAATAAAAATTCAAATTCCTTCCCTTCGTGAGAGGAAAGAGGATATCCACCTTTATATAAAAAATGCAGTGGATAAAATAGGTAAACGTCTTGGAAAGAGCGTCTCTGTAACACCAAGAGCTATAAAGCTCCTTACGGAATATTCATTTCCGGGTAATATCAGAGAGCTGGAGAATATTATGGAGGTTTGTCTTGTAAGCGATGAGGACGGGATTATTGATGTAAATGATTTGCCGGAAAACGTTCTACAACCAAAAGAAGAAATTAACCACAGCATAAATCTTTCATTTAATGAATTTCCGTCTTTAAGCGAAGTGGAAGCCTTAATTTTAAGAAAGGCATTTGAGTCCTACAGTTCCAAAGCTGATATTGCAAAGAACTTAAAGATTTCCAGATCCACCCTTTATAGAAAATTAAAGGAGTATGGATTGGAAAATGAATTGAATGAATAAGCGTATTACAGAAAAATCTTATATGTATTAAAATGACACAGTATTATATGAATAAAGCTGCCTGAGTGTATTAAAATGATACACCTATGCAGCTTTTTTTGTGTGAAATTTAGAAAAATACTTGAAATGACAATTTTACATTAAAAGAATTAGTGTATCAAAATGACTCAAGTATACATAAATGTTCGAAAAATTTGTGCAGATACTACAATAAAACATAGTAAAACACATAAAAAAATATATGAAACTAACAAATTGGCGAGGATTTTTTGGCATGAATCTTGCAGTTATATATATGTGTAAGTAATTAAAATAAATTGAAAGAAGGAGATAGAATAATGAAAGAGTACAAGCTGAATGTTGAAACCCCGCGTTCTTTTTCGTATGTAAAGAGAAATATACCAGAAGTCACAGTTGAGCAGCGTGAACGCGCTCTGCAGTCCACACATTATAATGAATTTGCATTTCCAGCTGGAATGCTGACAGTTGACTGTCTGTCTGACTCCGGGACAACTGCAATGACTGATCTACAGTGGAGTGCAATGTTCCTCGGTGACGAGTCCTATGGTCGAAATAAAGGTTATTATGTGCTGCTTGATACTATGCGAGATGTTTTTGAACGTGGTGACAATCAAAAACGTGTCATCGATCTTGTTCGCACTGGCTGCGAAGATATTGAAAAAATGATGAATGAAATGTACCTCTGCGAATATGAAGGGGGACTTTTCAATGGTGGTGCCGCTCAGATGGAACGCCCTAACACTTTCGTTGTTCCACAGGGCCGCTGCGCAGAATCCCTTCTGTTCAGTGTTGTAAGCCAAATTTTGAACACTCGTTATCCAGGTAAAAACTTTACAATACCATCCAATGGACACTTTGATACCACAGAAGGAAACATTAAGCAAATGGGTTCCACTCCACGTAACCTATACAATAAGGAGTTATTGTGGGAAGTTCCAGAAGGTGGAAAATATGAAAAAAATCCATTCAAGGGAAACATGGACATCGAAAAGCTGGAAAAACTGATATTGGAAGTAGGCCCTGAAAATGTTCCATTGGTGTACACTACTATTACAAACAATACAGTTTGCGGACAGCCTGTTTCCATGGCTAACCTTCGTGCTTGTAGCGAAATAGCTCACAAATACAACATTCCGTATATGCTGGATGCTGCTCGTTGGGCTGAAAACTGCTACTTTATTAAGGTAAATGAAGACGGTTATGCCGATAAATCTATATTTGAGATTGCAAAAGAAATGTTCTCCTATTGTGACGGATTTACTGCCAGTCTGAAGAAAGACGGACATGCTAACATGGGCGGTGTCTGCGCATTCCGTGACAGAGGCTATTTCTGGAGAAACTTCTCCGA
Source organism: Bacillota bacterium (assembly GCA_023431385.1). Classification (GTDB taxonomy): domain Bacteria; phylum Bacillota; class Clostridia; order Acetivibrionales; family DSM-1351; genus Ruminiclostridium. Next base: position 18,572 of record JAEYWA010000057.1, read on the forward strand.
TTTCGATGCTGATGGAAATTTAGTTAAGGATGTTGGTATAACACTTAAAGTAAAACAAATCTCCACCTTGGGTAATGACTCTTACGGCGGAATGAGTGGTCGTGACATCATGGCTTTGGCATGCGGTTTGTATGAGAGCGGGCGCTATGAATATCTCCAGGAACGTGTAGGACAGTGCGAATATTTGGCACAGGGCTTCTACAAAGCAGGTCTTCCAGTAGTTCTCCCCGCAGGTGGTCACGGTGTTTATTTGAACATGGATAAATTCTTTGATTATAAGCGTGGTCATGACACCTTTGCTGGCCAGGGCTTTAGTATTGAATTAATACGCCGTTATGGTATCAGAGTTTCAGAGCTTGGTGACTATAGTATGGAATATGATCTCAAGACTCCGGAACAACAGAAGGAAGTCTGTAACGTTGTTCGTTTTGCTATCAATCGTAGCCAGCTTTCACAAGAACATCTGGACTATATTATAGCTGCAGTTACAGAACTGTACAAAGACCGCGACAGTATCCCAAATGTGAAGATAGTAATGGGACATAACCTTCCTATGCGTCACTTCCATGCGTTCCTTGAGCCAGTTGAACCTTAAGCTGAGTGACAGGGACTGTATGCGAAGCAGTTTTATGAGTAAAAGCAATCTAAAACAAAAATGTCTCTTGCCGCATTTTTGGGGCAAGAGAATAGTCAGCCTTTTTATATGACCATTTATTAATAAAAGGAGGAACTCCTGAATGAGCGCACATTCAAATGAGGGTCAAGAACTCAAACGTGGCCTTAAAAACCGTCATATTCAAATGATAGCCCTGGGTGGAGCTATCGGTACAGGATTATTTTATGGCTCAGCTACTACAATACAACAAACAGGCCCATCAATAACTTTGGCATATGTAATCGGTGGATTAGTTATTTTCTTCATCATGAGAGCCTTAGGCGAAATGTCTGTAGATAACCCAGTTTCGGGTGCATTTAGCCACTATGCCTACGAAAATTGGGGTAAGTTTCCTGGCTTTCTTTCAGGATGGAATTACTGGTTTAATTATATTGTAGTAAGTATGGCAGAGCTTTCGGTTGTAGGTATATATGTTAACTATTGGTTTCCTAGTATTCCCACATGGCTATCCTCTCTGGTTTTCCTTGTTGTTATAACTTTAGTTAATCTTATAAGTGTAAAACTCTATGGTGAATTCGAGTTTTGGTTTGCAATTGTCAAGGTTGTTGCAATTATAGCTCTTATTGTATTGGGAATCGTTATGATTTTCACCGGCATAGGAAATGGTGGACAGCCTACAGGATTTAGTAATCTTTGGGAACACGGCGGATTCTTCCCTCATGGAGCGAAAGGTCTTTTATTCTCTTTAGTTATGGTAATGTTCTCATTTGGTGGAGTTGAACTTATCGGAATTACAGCAGGTGAAGCTGATAATCCAAGTAAAAGTATACCTAAAGCAATTAATCAGGTTGTATATAGAATACTGATATTCTATATTGGTGCACTCGGAGTCATGATGACTATCTTCCCATGGGATAAACTTGGAGAATCAGGAAGTCCTTTCGTTGAAATCTTCTCAAAGATTGGTATACCTGCAGCTGCCGGAATTCTGAATGCAGTCGTTTTAACTGCCGCTGTCTCCGCTTATAACAGTGGTCTATATAGTAATGGCCGTATGCTTCATGGACTTGCTCTTCAAGGAAATGCACCAAAGGCTCTTGCTAAGGTAAGTAAGAATGGAACACCAGTAGTTGGTGTTTTGGCTTCATCGGCATTGACACTAATTGCAGTAATATTAAATTACTTTATGCCTGGAAAAGTATTTGCATGCTTAATATCAATAGCAACTATTGCAGGTATTATCAACTGGACAATGATTATTATTACGCAGCTTAAATTCAGAAAAGCAAAGGGTGCTGAAGAAGTTAGTAAATTGAAATTCAAGATGCCTTTACATCCAATATCCTCATATATTTGTCTGGCATTTATGGCTATGGTTATTGTGCTTATGGCAATAATGCCTGAATACAGAATAGCTGTTGTTATTGGACCTATATGGATCTTAGTTTTATATATTGCATATAGAATGAAAAATAGTGCAGATAAAAAAGCAAATTAATAAAAAAAAACTAATCGCAAATAATAATATATAACAAATCATTAATAATAGTAAATAACGAATCATAAATAATATTATTTTTAAAAGGAGAAGTAAATGCAAAAAGAAGTAATTTTTACAGAAAAAGCTCCTGCAGCAATCGGACCGTATTCACAAGCTATAAAAATTGATAATATGGTTTATACTTCCGGGATGATACCAGTAGTGCCAGAAACCGGTGAGGTAGCTCAAGGAGATGCAGCTGCACAAGCCGAACAGGTTCTTAAGAATCTCAATGAGGTACTTGCTACAGCCGGAACTAATTTTGATAATGTAATAAAGACAACAGTATTTATTAAGAACATGGGAGATTTTGCAGCAATTAATGAAGTATACAAAAAATACTTTACAGTAAACTTTCCTTCAAGATCTTGCATTGAAGTAGCAAGACTTCCAAAGGATGTATTAGTTGAAATTGAATGTATTGCCGTTGTTGAATCTTAAAATAACTAATTAAACAATAGTCCGGGGCTCTCCAGCTCAGGACTATTGTTTGTTGTAGCAGCCGGAGTTAATATATGAATATAGAAATAAATTTAAATCAGAATATGTCTTTATCTCCACAGATGCAGCAATCGATGGAAATTCTGCACATGAGTACACAGGAGCTGATGGACTATGTTAAACAATTAGCTGTGGACAATCCTGTGATAGAGCTTGAAGACCAACCGTATGAAAATGATAGATCTGAGGTACTTAGAAAAAAACTGGAATGGCTTGACTCTTTAAACCAAGAGTATAGAGTTTACAACGAGGGATTTGAGAATGATGAAGACAATAAAGACCTGGACAATTATGTACCAGGTGATGATGAGGATTTATATCAGCATTTACTATCACAATTACACTTTATGAAAGTACCTCGTGATATATATATGTCAGTGCAATATATGATAGGCTGCATTGATCAAAACGGGTATCTTAAAGAGAAAATAGAAGATATAGCAAAGACCGTCAACATAGATAAGAGAAAGGCAGAAAAAGCCCTGCACCAGCTACAATCTATGGAGCCGGCCGGTGTAGGGGCAAGAAACTTAAAAGAATGTCTTCTGCTTCAATTAGAGAGACTTAAGCAAGAGGATTCAATAGTGACTACGCTTGTTAATAATTATTTGGATTTACTCGGGAAAAATCAACTGGATATCATTGCTAAGAGATTGGGCGTTTCAACAGATAAGGTTAAGGAGGCATACAAAGTTATTAAAAAGTTGAATCCCAGACCTGGAATGGGATTTGGAGCCAGAATGGATATTCATTATCAAACACCGGATTTGATAGTCGTAAAATTCAGCGACTATTATGAGGTGCTTTTAAATACCTTTTCCTCTCCTAAAATTTCAATAAGCGGTTTTTATAGAAATGTCCTTGCAGAAAATCCCTCTGATGATGTAAAGAATTATATATCTGGAAAAATAAAGGAAGCTGATTGGGCTATTAAATGTATATCACAGAGAAATAATACATTGCTAAATGTTACAAGAATGATTGTTAACCAGCAAAAAAGTTTTTTTGACAAGGGTGCAGGCTATCTTATACCTATGAATCAGAAATGTATAGCTGATAAGCTGGAGATGCACGAATCCACAGTGAGCAGGGCCACAAGAGGAAAATACCTTCAGTGCTCCTGGGGAGTATTCGGTCTCGATTACTTTTTTACCAATGGTCTTTCTCTTGGTTTCGATTCTCAGATTGTTCCGGATGCTATAAAGTCAGATATAAAAAAGATAATTAAGGGTGAGGACAGCAAGAAACCATATAGTGATCAGAAAATTGCAGAAATACTAAACCAAAAAGGAATAAGTATAGCAAGAAGAACGGTAGCAAAGTATAGAGAGGATATGGATATTCCAAAGGCAGCAATGAGAAAAGAGTACTAGGGAGATGGCCTCCCTTTGGTCATAATGCTTAAATAAACAAGCTTGATTTATGGAATTTTCCCGACCTTCGTAATGGCTGAATATGGTATAATTGTTACTGTATTTTCCAATATAACGTGGCACGGCTTTAGAAGCCATGTAAAAGCAGTAAACAATTCGATGAAAATCAGCAGGAGGAGATAAACAATGGAACTTCAGAATATAGGAGAATTGACCGGAAAAATCAAAGAGAATATAGCCAGGGTTATTGTGGGCAAGGAAAATGTGATTGATATGGCAATGATTTGCCTTATTACAGGCGGACACCTACTGCTTGAAGATGTTCCCGGAACAGGTAAGACAGTTTTTGCGAGGGCTTTGGCTGCTTCGGTGGATAGCTCCTTCCGAAGAATTCAATTTACTCCGGATTTACTGCCGTCGGATGTAACAGGTATTAATTTCTTTAATCAAAAGGAAAATAACTTTGTATTCAGGTCAGGACCGGTATTTTCTAACATTGTGCTTGCAGATGAAATAAACCGTGCTACTCCGAGAACACAATCAGCGATGCTTGAGTGTATGGAGGAGCATCAGGTAACAATAGACGGTGAGACAAAATTGTTGGAATCACCCTTCCTGGTAATAGCAACTCAGAATCCCGTGGAAATTCAGGGAACCTTTCCACTTCCCGAAGCTCAGCTGGACAGATTTTTGATTAAAGCTTCCATGGGCTATCCCGAAACTGTTGAGGGAATAAATATTTTAAAGCGGTTCAAAGAAAACAATCCTCTTTCAGAATTAAAAGCTGTGGCATCGGCAGACGAAATAAAATCAGCATCAAAAATATATTCAAGGGTAAAGGTTGCGGATGACATATTGGAGTACATAACAAAAATCACAGAAGCTACAAGAAAGCATCCCAACGCTCATCTTGGGGTAAGCCCCAGAGGTGCCCTTTCCTTGCTCAGAGCGGTACAGGTTTATGCTTTACTCAAGTCCCGCACCTTTGTTACTCCTGACGATGTTAAAGCTATGGCGGTGCCTGTTATGGCTCATAGAATCATTCCAAAGGGTTTGTCAACAGAAAATGTCAGTGCCGGCGAGAAAATAATTGCGGATGTCCTTTCACATACAGCAGTCCCGCTTGAACAGGCAGAGTAAGGAGGAGTTATGATATTCCTGCAAATTGTACTTGCTCTTCCTTTATTAATACTTATTGAAGGTTATATCTATAAGCGTTTTCTTTTAAAAGGGATGGTTTATAAAAGAAGCATCTCAGAGTCCTCTGCCTTTGAAGGACAGAAGATTTACCTTATAGAGGAAATAGAGAATAACAGTCTTCTGCCCATACCTTGGATGAAGGCAGAATCAAGGATAAGTCCGAATTTAAAGCTTGCTGCTGCAAAAAACATGGAACATGTTGAGGAAGGCTATCATAGGAGCGTATTCTCCATCATGCCCTTTTACAGAATAAGAAGGACCCACGAAGTTACATGCCTTTTAAGAGGTGATTACAATGTGGGTAATGTAACAATTACGTCAGGAGATATTTTCAACTTTGTTACAAAAATAACCTCTCATGACAGCGAAGCAAGATTACTGGTGTACCCGAAGCCGTTGCAACAGGAGAAGCTCCTGGAATGCTTTCACTCACTTCAGGGTGATGTTGTTGTCCGCAGATTTATCAATCCGGACCCTTTTCTGGTGGCAGGGGTCAGGGAGTATCGGCCTGGCGACCCTATGTCTTCAATTAACTGGAAAGCAACAGCCAGAACAAATTCCTTACAGGTCTTCAAATATGACTACACCGCCAACTCAAATATGCTTATACTTTTTAATATTGACAGCAGCAGTAAACAGGACCCGTTTCCCAATGAAGAACAGTCCAAGCAGATTGAATTCGGTATACATTTTTGTGCTGCAATCGTTGAGAAAACCATTAAGCAGGGGATTGCCACCGGGTTCTGTTCCAACGGGCATTTCAGAGATATGACCGAGTTTGTCAATATCCCTGCCCGATGCAGTAAAGCCCAGCTTTATATTATTCTGGAGGCTATGGCAAAGCTTCAGCTCCACAGAACCCTGTCCTTTTATACGATGATAAGGAATATGAAAGGTTCCATTCCAAAGGATACCGATATATTAATAGTTACACTTTACTGTGACGAAACTATTGAGGAGGAAATATTTCGGCTGCGTCGTGACGGACACCAGGTTGAAGTACTAGTTATAAAGGAAAGCGTGGTGGTATAATTGTTTGGTATTTTTACTATAACCGTACTTCTGGAAGTATTAATGGTAACACCCTGCCTTTACATACTGCTGCAGCTGGTTATGCCGCAGACGGTTGCATTTATACTGTCCTTTATGTTTAATCTTGTTGTTCTGACAGCAGTTTTTATTTGTAAATTTAAGCCCGGCCCTTTTATATACAAGCTTGTAACGGTTGTGCTATCAGCTCTTATTGCTTTTCTTACTGCAGGTCTAAGCCTTGGAGGCCTAATTGTTGTTGTTGTGTGTATTATTATTTTTACCCGGATAAGAACTGATTTGGCCACCGGACGGGATATTGCCGTTCAGCTGGCAACTGCATCTATTATTATTAATATTCCTCTTGCAATTTTATTTTATTATACCAGATTGACGGGTATAGCCTTTTATGGAAACATAACATTATGTATATCCACTGTGGCGTCAATAATAGTACTAGTTATGAAACAGGTGGATGATTCCAGAAGATTCGGAAAAAATTCAATGAATGTCAGTTCTACCCAGAGGAAAAACAATCAGGTGTTTGCAGGCATCATACTTGTTGCGCTATTACTTCTTGGTTCTTTTGGTCAGATCACATCAATATATAAATTTATTTTTAGTCTTATAGGAAATTTTTTCGGGCTGATTGCCAGTCTGCTTTTACCAAGGGATTCGGCTTTGCCGACTCCACAGGCACAAATGCAGGAACTTTTTGCAGCAGCCGGGGCTGAAAATCCATCACTGCTGGACAAAATATTTACTGTAATAATCTATGCAATTGGAACCTTAATCCTAATAGCTTTTACTATAATAGTTATATATAATGTTTTCAGATTTATAATTAAAATAGTTCTCAGACTTATTGCATGGTTAAAAAGCGGAGAGGAACGAGTAGATACTGTCTCTGAAAACGGTCATACCGATGAGAAGGTAAGTTTGTTAAGCAAAAATCTGAAAAAAATGGCTGATCGATTCAGAAATATGGCTTCCGGAATTTTTAACAGGGAAGTACCCTATGACAAATTACCCGATGACATATCTAAAGTCAGAAGGCTTCTGAAATATTTTATTAGTAAAGCCAGAGAAAACGGTATTAAAGTAACCGCTTCATCAACCGCCCGAGAGATATGCCGCGACGCGGGCGGCATATCTCTCGGGACGGAGCAGCTTAATGCGCTGCTGGCCGATTGCTATGAAAAGGCGCGGTATGATAATACCGCGCCGGCACCGGAACAGCTCGGCCAGCTGGAGAAGGAGCTGTTATAGCATTTGCTGTTTGCATACCAGCCTCCAGCATCACCCCAATCTTTGTTAATACTGCCCTTTATAGATGTTCGAAGAGCTTCTACAACTACCTTGTTTTCAGAAGAAAAAGCAATAACCGAACCATTTGATCCCAGATGATAAAAGCTGCCCTGGTTCTGGATGGTTCCGCTGGGTTTCAAATCAGTATAGGAATTAAAAAAGGTTCCGTTAACAGCAGCGAGGACCTCGGTGTTGGAATCCTTCGCTTGGTCATCTATATTATTAAAATCATCGGTCTGCCCAATCTGGTTCTTTGAAAACTGCGATTGCACCCGTATATTTTTATCATTTAAATCTGCGTATACAGCTTTGACAGTTCTTGTGCCTCCGGAAAATTTAACCGTTCTGGTTTGATATGTAACGGATTCCTTTGCAGACACTGTATGAAAAAAACACTAGAAGAAAGCAAAAATTTAAGTATTTTCAATTAAAACCTCCGCTTACCCACTAAAATTAATTGTCTCAAATGGGCTTATGATTAATATTATTGTAGTATAAAGTATTATCTCAATTGCTGTTTTGAGTCCAGTAGTTACTTTATTGGAGCATTATGTTTATCGGCAAAATACGCTACATACTGAATGACCAGATACAATGATTCTATGCAGATAATTCCAAGACGAGGGGTTTGAAAAAGATTCCCCTTTCCGGTGTAGCGGGAATGCAAAGGGGGCAGTAGTGTCCCCTAGTGAACAAGATAATTTGCGAGCAAAGAACAGAGCAATTGGAACGTGCACCAAACAGCTTTGCGAAGCAAATTTCTTGTTGACAGCAATCATAGAATAGTATATAGTGGTTTTACATAGAACCACTATATACTATTCCATGATTACGAAGGAGGTTAGCTTGAAAGACTTCGCTAATGCTCGTCTTCACAACCAACCTATGAATTTATGGCCGTGCGAGACATTCAAAATATTTTGAAAGCGCACATGGCCAATTAACCTCCTTTATTCGTACATAGAGATAAAGGATATATATTTCATTACTATTTATGGCCACAATGTTGGCTTAAAGCCCTAAATGGGTTAGGAGGTTTATTTATGGATATAATCGATGCTTTGATGCATGCAGGTTTTACAAAGCATGAATCCATGCTTTATATTGCGTTATGCAGAGAAGGCGAGCTGACTGGATATGAAGCATCGAAGATAACTGGTATTCCCAGATCTAACGCATATCTTGGACTTGCTGGCTTGGCCGATAAGGGCGGGGCTTACAGAATAAATTCGGATACAGCGAAGTACATTGCTGTTTCTCCTGAAGAACTTGTTCAGAATCTGCAAAGAAAATTTACTGAGGTAATGAAGGTGATTCAGGAGGAAATTCCCCAACTTAATGCCATAGGTGAAAGCTTTGTTACCATAAATGGAAGTCAGCAGATATTAAACAAAATGAAAAATCTGTTAATCCAGGCCCAAAAAAGAATATACATATCAGTAGCTCTAGAACAACTAGAATTCGTAATAAAGGAACTGTCGGAAGCGAGAGACAGGGGACTTAAGGTAGTAATAATTACCTCAGAAAAGCTTGATATAGAAGGTATGATTTGCTACATTGCAAATAAACAATTCAATAGTGTAAGATTGATTGTTGACTCTGAAAATGTGCTTACAGGCCAGCTTAATGGGACAAACCCCACCTGTCTGTTTACAAGAAACTCAAATATGGTTGATCTAATTAAGGATTCTCTTACAAATGAAATAAAGCTTATAAATATAGCGAAGTAATTAATAATAAATAAAGCGGAGGCAAATTTTATGACGGAATACTATTCAATGAAAATGAATTTTTTCGGGAACACGAACCCTGAAAAGCTTATAAAGGAATTTGGAAGTCCTTTGTACGTTTACAATGAAAAAATATTAAGACAGAAATGCAGAGACATGAAAAATTTAGTTGACTACCAGCATTTTATCCCCAATTACTCAATAAAGGCAAATTCAAATCTGCATATTATTAAAATCGTAAGGGAAGAGGGTCTGAGAGCCGATGCCATGTCAGCAGGAGAGGTTCAACTGCTGCTCCACGCAGGCTACAAGCCGGAGGAGCTGTTCTTTGTACCCAACAATGTATCTGAAGCCGAGCTAAAATATGCAGTTGAAATGGGAGTACTTGTAAGTGTAGATTCTCTCTCTCAGTTGGAGCTTCTTGGTAAAATTAATCCCGGCGGAAAGGCCGCTGTAAGATTTAACCCCGGTGTAGGTGCCGGACACCATGAGAAAGTTATAACAGCAGGTAAGAAGACCAAGTTCGGTGTTAATATTGACTGTGTTCCCCAGGTTAAGGAAATAGCGAAAAAATACAATTTAAAAATAACTGGAATAAACCAGCATATAGGCTCACTGTTTATGGAAGGCGATTCATATATTGAAGGTGTAAAATCCATTCTTTCGGTTGCTGAGCAGTTTGAGGATATTGATTTTGTCGATATGGGCGGAGGTTTCGGGATACCGTACAGAAAGCAGGAAGGTCAGGCACCGCTGGATATTGTCAGTTTCAACGAAAAACTTACTGCGGTGCTTTTGCAGTGGACTGAGAAATACGGCAAAAAAATATTGTTCAAATCCGAGCCGGGCCGTTATATTGTAGCCGAGGCAGGAATACTTCTGGGTACGGTATATGCAACCAAGAATAATTATGGAAACAAATATGTAGGAACAGATATCGGTTTCAACGTTCTTGCCAGACCTGTCATGTATGATTCGCATCATGACATTGAAGTATACAGAAACGGAGTTCCCCAGAACCAGGGCGAAACCGAGGCTGTAACGGTGGTAGGTAATATCTGCGAAAGCGGGGATATTATTGCTAAACATAGAGATCTCCCGAAGATACAGGAGGGAGATATATTGGGAATAATGGACGCGGGCGCTTATGGTGCTGCAATGAGCTCAAACTACAACATGAGACTGCGCCCTGCCGAAGTAATGATTAAGGAAAATGGTGAAGCTGTCCTTATCAGACGCAGAGATACCTTTGAGGACATCATTGCTCCGTATAATGTTTAATGCTTTAAAATAAACTTTTCATTACAATTTATGTACGCATGCGCGTAGATGGGAGATAATATGAGCAAGATAAAAATTGGAATAGTTGGATACGGAAACATTGGCAGAGGAGTTGAAGCTGCTATAAAGCAAAATCCGGATACTGAGCTTGTGGCGGTATTTACAAGAAGAGCTGCTGACAGCTTCAAAATAAATACTCCTGGAGCAAAGGTAGTAAATATTAATGAGGCAAAGAATTATACTGAGGAAATAGATGTAATGATTCTTTGCGGAGGTTCCGCAACTGACCTGCCTGCGCAGGGACCCGAATTTGCGGCAATGTTCAACATTGTTGATAGTTTTGATACACATGCCAAGATACCTGAATATTTTGAAAAGGTAAATAAGGCGGCAGCTGTTTCTAAAAAAACAGGCATAATTTCTGTAGGCTGGGACCCGGGCTTGTTCTCAATGATAAGGATGCTTTCCGGAGCCATACTTCCAGAGGGTAAAGACTATACCTTCTGGGGCAAGGGAGTTAGCCAGGGGCATTCAGATGCAATCAGAAGAGTAGCTGGAGTTAAAAATGGTATTCAATATACCATACCAATTGATAAGGCAATAGAAAGTGTCAGAAGCGGTAACAACCCGGAATTGACAACAAGACAAAAGCATTTGAGAGAATGCTTCGTTGTTGCTGAAGAAGGCGCTGATAAAGCCGCAATTGAAGCTAACATAAAGAACATGCCTAATTATTTCTCTGATTATGAAACCATAGTACATTTTATTTCAGAGGAAGAATTAAAGAAAAACCATTCAAAGATGCCCCATGGAGGCTTTGTATTCAGATGCGGAAGTACAGGTGAAAATTCAAACAACCATATCATTGAGTTTTCAATAAAGCTTGACAGCAATCCTGAGTTTACAGCCAATGTCCTGGTTGCATACGCAAGAGCTGCAGTCAGAATGAATAGAGAAGGAAATACCGGAGCTAAAACAGTTTTTGATGTTCCGCTTTCCTACCTGTCTTCTGAGAGCAATCTTGAATTGATTAAGAGACTTCTATAATAGTTAATTTGTGAATAAGTAAAAAAGCTTCCATTATTGTAAAGTTGTTATATTGAGCATAAGTATTTAATAAAACATGAACTATTTTTATATTATTGCCATAGAATGTAATGATATCCTGTAAACCTACTTGTAGAATAATAGGAGGCAATATATGAAAGGTTCTGTTCTGGATACTTTGACCTGGGAAGGAAACAGTAAAAAGATGTTCATTCTGGTTATAGATGCTGTTCCTTCAATCTTCTCAGGGCTAGTTAAACATGAAATTGAAGATTGGATAATCAAAAACAAGGTTAAGGTAGTAACCGAAGAATTGTGCTTAAAAATGTTCAAAGAAAAAGCTCCAAAGGGAATGATCGAAAAGTTAACTCCAAAACTTGAGAGCTTAAAAACCAAATAAAATGTGCGGGGTGCCGCATAACTATAAAATTAATGTATTTATAAAACACCCGTACCACTGTACTCCCGAACAACTCATATAAATGTGTCGGACACAAAACAGTTTGAGTAATTCTCTTGTCATAAAATTTCTCAAACTGTTTATAACAATCCTTCCGCATTTTTATGAGTTGTCCTCGTGTACAATAACTTTCTTTATAGCATGCGTTAATCCATATTGTTATGCAACAGCCCTCGCTTTAGTACATATTTAAAAATACTCTATATTATATATGGGATTTAATTACTTTTGGGGTAGAATAACCCTTACGGTTTTAACTCCGTCTATAGCTCTTATTTTATCAACAACTTCCTCACTCAGATCACCCTCAATATCTATAACATTGTAGCCTATAGTATCCTTGTGACGTGTAAGCATGTCGGCGATATTGATTTTATTTGCTGCAAGTATAGTGGTCATCTGCCCAATCATACTTGGTATATTGCAATGAACTGTAATTATTCTGGTCTTGTCAGTAGGTAACATATCGCAGTCAGGGAAGTTTACGGAATTCTTGATCATACCTGTTTCAAGGTAATCACTTAACTGATTTACAGCCATTACAGCGCAATTTTCTTCCGATTCGGGAGTAGAAGCGCCAAGATGGGGGATAGTGATTATTTTATCTATACCCAGAAGCTCATCCTCAGGGAAGTCAGTCACATAGCAAGCAACTGTACCGTTGCTGATGGCTTCGAGTAAATCCTTGTTTGAAACCAGACCGCCGCGGGCAAGGTTTATTATCCTTATACCTTTTTTCATTACCTCGAATTTTTCTTTATTTAAGGTATTTTTTGTCTCATTTGTTAATGGTACATGGATTGATATATAATCGCAGGTTGACAGCAGATGATCCAGACTTGTAGCCCTTATAACAGAACTTGAAAGGCCCCATGCTGCTTTTACTGAAATATACGGATCGTAACCCATGACTTCCATACCTAATGAGATACAGTCGTTTGCAACCATTACACCAATTGCGCCCAAACCAATAACACCGATTTTCTTGTTTTTAATTTCAGGACCTTCAAACTGGGACTTACCTTTCTCAACCAGCTTTGGAACTTCGTCGCCTTTACCCTTTAAGGATTGAGCCCATTCAATGCCTTTTACTATTTTTCTTGATGAAAGTAAAAGAGAGGCAATAACAAGTTCCTTTACTCCTGTGGAATTTGCTCCAGGAGTATTGAAAACAACTATTCCTTTTTCAGTACATTTTTCAATGGGAATATTGTTAACTCCTGCACCTGCTCTTGCGATAGCCTTAAGGCTTTTTGGCAGCTCCATATCAAGCATATTCGCACTTCTGACAAGTATGCCGTCGGGATTAACCTCGTCTGTGGATATTTTATAGTTTTCCTCCGGCAGCAGATCAAGTCCGCAATTGGCTATTTTATTTAACATTTGTATCTTGTACATACTGACTCATCCTTTCATTCAACTATTTGTTTTCAAGCTCAAATTTCTTCATAAATTCAACCAGCTTGATTACGCCCTCTACTGGCATTGCATTGTAGATACTTGCTCTCATACCGCCTATTAAGCGATGTCCGCGAAGGGTGCAGAGACCAGCCTGTTCAGCTTCCTTTATAAACTTTTCGTTCAACTCATCGGTTGGAGCTGTGAAAGGAATATTCATAAGGGATCTGTCCTTTACACTTACCTTGTTTATAAACATTTTTGATTCATCAAGGAAATTATAAAGGATGGCAGCCTTTTCAATATTAACCTTTTCAATTGTTTTTATACCACCCATATCGTCAAGCCACTTGAAGACCAGTCCTGCTATATAAATACTGTAGCAGGGAGGAGTATTATAAAGGGATTTTTCTTTGGCATGGGTCTCATATCTCATCATGGTAGGAGTAATATCCAGGTGCTTTCCAATTAAGTCATTCTTAATGATTACTATTGTAAGGCCTGCTGGACCAAGGTTTTTCTGTGCACCAGCATAAATGAGTCCAAACTTGTTAACGTCGATTTCTGTAGACATTATATCACTTGACATATCGGCCACAAGAGGGATATTTCCTGTTTCAGGATAGTCTGTAAAGCGTGTACCCTCAAGGGTGTTATTACTGGTAATGTGAACATAATCAACATCTTGAGAAATGGTATAGTTATCGGGTATAAATGTAAAGTTGGTTTCTTCTGAAGATGCAATGATATTCGCCGAACCATAACGCTTTGCTTCTGAAATAGCCTTTTTCGACCAGTTACCGGTATTAATAAAGTCTGCTTTTTTATACTTGCTGAAAAGATTCATTGGAATCATTGAAAATTGTGAGGAGGCTCCGCCCTGTAAAAATAACACTGAGTAGGAATCATCAATTTTCATAAGCTTACGGATAAGGCTCTCAGTATTTTCGATTATGGAAATATAAACTTTTGATCTGTGAGACATTTCCATCACAGACATACCTGTACTATTGTAATTCAACATTTCTTCGGCTGCTTTAGCCAAAACGGGTTCCGGAAGCATTGAGGGTCCGGCTGAAAAATTAAAAACTCTATTCATCTTAAACACTCCTTTTTATTTTATAAATATTCAATAAAAATATATAAAGGTCAAATCTGAATGATTTGACCTCTGAAACGTAAAGAAAACGCAAAATAAAACTATATAAAATAGTTATTATTGCATACTCTGTCCTTTTGCCTGAGAGATTGACGGAATAATCCGTATTGCCCCTTCGGCGCCAACATTGGTCTCTCCAGAGATCCGTCCTGATAAAGTCCTTTTTTACCTGAGAGTGCTACTCCTTCGGTGCCCCTTGCCTGGCAAAGGGAACTCTCCTCCATCAATCATCCGCGCTATTAAATTTATTATTACCATATATTATAGTTCTAGTTATGGGGACAGTCAAGAAGATATTACTTTATCCTTGCAATGATTTTGTTCAATGTCGGCAGTATTGACTCCAAGGTATTAACATCTTCACTACTTAGGGCTGAAAGCTTATCGGAAAGGTATTGGACTGTCTCCTGTCTTTTTTGCCTTAAAAAGGTATGAGCCTTTTCTGTGGTTTCTATTATAATAATGCGTCTATCATTGGGATCATCATATCTGACTGCATAACCTTCAGCAATCAGGTTATCAATAATTGGTGTCATATTGGGCTTGGAAATCACAAGATCATTTGCTATTTTCGATACAGAACTTGGTCCGTTATTCATCAGATAGAAAATAACTTTCATATGTGAAGGTGGAATCGATAGTTCTTTAAACATGATATTGCGATTCATTATTTTACTATTTAATGATAGAGATAGGAAAAACAAGCTATTGGATATTTCAAACAAAGCATCCTTAGTAGACATATCTAAAACTTCCTTTCTGATACTAAAAAAATTATATGAATTTTACATGACTTAACAACAGTTCTTAGTAGTATATTATAAATGGATATTGGTTTGCTGATTTTTTATACTTACACTATATATAATAACGGGTAAGTGCAATAATTAAAGTATTCTAATTAACATAAATATTATACACTAATTATAATAATTATACAATTAAAATAATTATTGACACATAATAGTTATATATTTATAATTAGATATAGTTTTTGAGACTGATAATTTGATGCTTTATAGAAGGAAGGAGTAATATGAGCAAAATATTAAAACACTTGAAGCCTCATGTTGTAGCTATTATTGGAATAGTAGCTTTTTTACTTTTGCAGGCAGTATGTGACTTGTCACTGCCTGACTATATGTCCAATATCGTTAATGTAGGTATTCAACAGAAAGGTATTGAAAACGCAGTACCAGAGCTGATTAGAAAAACTGAAATGGATAAGCTGACCTTTTTCATGAAGGAGGATGAGAAGACTCAGGTATTAAACCACTATACCCTGATTGAAAAGGATAATATAACACAGGCAGATTTGGACGAGTATTCAAAGAAATTCCCTGAGATTGCATATAATGATGTTTATAAGCTTAATGAAATTGATGAGGAAACTACCGATAAATTAACAACAATTATGGGTAAGACGGAATTAATGGTTTATACACTGGAAACTCAAGGTATAGCGGCATTCCAAGAGGCTGGTAATGAAAGTAATGATCAGCTTTCACAGAATCGTGCAAAGCTTCCTGCCGATACTGACCCTTTTGAACTCTTAGCCAAGACGCCTAAAGAGCAGCTTAAAAGTATGCAGGCTACTATTGATAAGAAATTCGAGTCGATGCCGGATAGCATTATCAGCCAGGGAGCGATGGTATATGTTAAAGTCGAATACGAAGCACTTGGCGCAGATACAGGAAAAATGCAGTCAAACTATATCCTTCTGACCGGATTAAAGATGCTTGGCGTTGCACTTTTAGGAATGACTGCCGCAGTTCTTGTGGGCTTGCTGGCTGCAAGAGTATCTGCGGGTCTTGGTAAAAGTCTCAGAAGGAATGTATTTGAAAATGTTGTTTCTTTTTCGAATACTGAATTTGACAAATTCTCAACCTCTTCTCTTATAACCAGATGTACCAATGATATTCAGCAGGTTCAGATGTTTATGGTAATGTTTTTGAGAATAGTATTTTATGCTCCGATTCTTGGAATCGGGGGTTTTCTAAAAGCAATGGGAACCGATACCTCCATGTCCTGGGTAATAGGCGTTTCAGTACTTGCAATACTTAGCCTTGTACTTGTTATGTTCGGGGTGGCCATTCCAAAGTTCAAGATTATTCAAAAGCTTATTGATAAGCTGAATCTGGTCACACGTGAATCTTTGACAGGT
This sequence comes from Bacillota bacterium, assembly GCA_023431385.1. Classification (GTDB taxonomy): domain Bacteria; phylum Bacillota; class Clostridia; order Acetivibrionales; family DSM-1351; genus Ruminiclostridium. The sequence continues at coordinate 35,378 of JAEYWA010000057.1, forward strand.
ATGCTTGTAATCAGAGCCTTCGGAACACAAAAGAAGGAAGAAGAGAAATTTGAAAAAGCTAATTCTGATTTAACAAATACAAACCTGTTTGTAAGCAGAGTGATGACAGCAATGTTCCCGCTAATGATGCTTATACTCAATGGAGTAACACTGCTGATAGTTTGGGTGGGTTCACATCAGGTGGATCTTGGAAATATGCAGGTTGGTAATATGATGGCGTTCATAGAGTACGCGATGCAGATAATATTTGCCTTCCTTATGATTTCAATCGTTTCAATAACCTTACCCCGTGCATCGGTATCAATTAATCGAATAGCGGAAGTCATCAACACAAAAGGATCAATTTTAGATCCTGAAAACAAAAAAGAAATGAATAAGAGTCTCAAGGGAATGGTTGAATTCAAGAATGTGGGCTTTAAATATCCCGGAGCTGAAGATGAAGTACTTTCAGATATAACCTTTATTGCAAAGCCCGGAGAGACTGTTGCCTTCATAGGTAGTACAGGCAGCGGAAAATCAACACTGATTAACCTTATCCCTCGTTTCTATGACGTTACAGCCGGTCAGATACTGGTTGATGGTGTGGATATAAGAGAAGTTCCACAAAAGGAATTAAGAGATAAGATTGGTTATGTTCCACAGCAGGGTATGTTGTTCTCCGGAACAATTGAAAGTAATTTAAAATATGGATTGGAATCAGCTAACGAAGAGGATCTTAAGCTTGCAGCTGATATTGCCCAGGCAACGGAATTTATAAGTGAAAAGGAAGATGGCTTTAAGACTGAAATAGCGCAGGGTGGTGCAAATGTATCTGGTGGTCAGAAGCAGAGGCTGTCAATTGCCAGAGCGCTTATTAAAAAGCCAGAGATATTCATTTTTGATGACAGCTTTTCAGCACTTGACTATAAGACAGACGCAGCACTGAGAAGAGCTTTGAAGACAAAAACTCAGGGTGTAACTGTTATGATTGTAGCCCAGAGAATAAGCACAGTAATGAATGCTGATAAGATTTTGGTTCTGGACGAAGGCAGAGTTGTTGGTATGGGTACACACGGAGAATTGCTTGAAAACTGCGAGGTTTATCAGCAGATAGCTCTATCACAGCTGTCAAAGGAGGAATTGGCATGAGTAAAAATGAAAATATGAAACATACCTCCAAAAGAGGACATGGCCCAATGGGCGGCGGTCCCATGGGTGGTATGCCACCGGAGAAACCAAAGGATTTTAAGGGTACCATGAAGAAGCTTTTGACTTATATAAAGCCCTTCATCCCACAAATAATAGTCGTATTCATGTTTGCAATCGTAGGTGTAATTATCAGTATAAGGGGTCCTAAAATCCTTGGTAAGGCCATCACAAAGCTGTATGAGGGACTGGTGGGTAAAGCTACCGGCGGTTCAATAGATTTTGATTTTATTGCAGAAACTTTATTAGTACTGCTTCTCATTTACGCAGCAAGCTCCCTGTTCTCCTTTATCGGCGGTTATATTATGTCAGGGATAGCTCAAAAGGTATCCTATAATCTCAGAAAAGAAATATCTGAGAAAATTAACCGCTTACCGCTGAAATATTTTGACAAGATGACACATGGAGAGGTATTGTCGAGAGTTACAAACGATGTAGATACAGTCAGCCAGACGTTGAACCAGAGCTTGTTCCAGATGATAACCTCCTTTACAACACTGATTGGCGTACTTGTAATGATGCTGACTATCAGCTGGCTTATGACCATTATTGCTGTTATGATTGTTCCTATTTCAGTAATATTTATTAGTGCAATCGTTAAACAATCACAGAAATATTTCAGATCTCAGCAGGAATCTCTTGGTAAGGTTAATGGTCACGTTGAAGAGATCTTCAGCGGACATAATATAATGAAGGCTTTTAACGGGGAGGAAAAAGCTGTTGATGAGTTTAACAGCATTAATGACACACTGCATAAAGCAGCATGGAAATCGCAGTTTCTGTCAGGTATGATGCCCCCGGTAATGGGCTTCATAGGTAATATCGGGTATGTATTTGTAACAATACTTGGAGGTTGGCTGACAATTAAGGGAACAATTAAGGTAGGAGATATTGTTTCTTTTGTACAGTACGTAAGAAACTTCCAGCAGCCAATCGGTCAGGCTGCCCAGATTGCAAATATTCTGCAGTCAACAGCTGCGGCAGCTGAAAGAGTTTTTGCATTCCTTGCTGAAGAAGAAGAACCGAAGGATGTTGAGAAGCCTGCAAGTACTCAAGCTGTGACCGGCGAGGTTAAATTTGAAAAGGTCCATTTTGGATACAACCCTGAAAATATAGTAATAAATGATTTCTCTGCTGTAATTAAACCCGGTCAGAGGGTGGCTATAGTTGGGCCAACCGGAGCAGGGAAAACTACAATCGTTAAATTGCTGATGCGTTTTTATGATCTCAACAGCGGAGATATATTTATTGATGGTATAAATTCAAAGGACTTCAGGAGAAATGATCTGAGAGATATGTTTGGTATGGTGCTCCAGGACACTTGGTTGTTTAACGGTACCATAATGGAGAACATACGTTATGGAAGGCTCGATGCAACTGATGAAGAGGTAATTCAGGCTGCCAAGGCGGCACATGCTCACCATTTTATCAAGACACAACCTGATGGATATAATATGGTTCTTAATGAAGAGGCCAACAACGTGTCACAGGGACAGAAGCAGCTTTTGACCATTGCCCGTGCCATACTGTCAGATCCAAAGATATTGATACTGGATGAAGCAACCAGCTCAGTTGATACCAGAACCGAAGTGTTAATACAAAAGGCATTGGAAAACCTGATGAAAAACAGAACCAGCTTTATTATTGCGCACAGGCTTTCAACCATCAGAGATGCTGATATGATTTTGGTTATGAAAAACGGTGATATTGTTGAACAGGGTACACATGAGGAATTGCTGAAGGCAGGCGGGTTCTATGCGCAGCTGTACAATAGTCAGTTTGAAGAGGCTGAAGCTTCGTAAGCGATAGATATGATTATAATATTGCATTTATGAGACAATAAGACTATAATAAAGTTAGTTAAATGGAGATAGGCATGGGCGCCAGTCGTAAAGACTTGGCGCCCTTTTTAAGCTTGTAGGAATTCATATGTATTTAAGTTTACCCTACGGTTTATTCATATTTACCCTTTAACTTAAAATACTACACTAAACAGATTTCTTGATTTGGTGTAAAATGCAGCCCCATAACTGCATTTTATATATAGTTGCCAAATGGAATGCGTATGCATTTCTTTGACCGTGTAAGGGTGCAGTACTGGCACCTGTAAGCTCCAACTTAGTGTGAGAAGTAGGTTGGAGCCTCTTTTTGGCGCTAGATTTGATTATCTGACAGATTTTTTGGATAACTGAAATAGAAGGAGGCTCCGTTGTTGATTTCGCCTGTCATCCAAGCCTTACCATTGTGGCGCTTTAGTATCCTCTGGCATATGGACAGCCCGACACCTGATCCCTCAAACTCTTTGGATGAATGCAGACGCTGAAACACTTGAAAAAGTCTGGTTGAATATTTCATATCGAATCCAACACCGTTATCGGTAATACAGAAAACGTAATCATTCTGATGCTCGGTATATTCAACTTCAATGATACCGATCTGACGTGGTCCGGTGTACTTGATAGAATTGGAAAGAATGTTTGTTACAAGGATTCTAAGCATTATACCGTCACCTGTAATTTCCGGCAGCTCGGGTAATTTCAGATTTATTGTTCTATATGGCTGAGCCAGCATTAATTCTTCAAATACACTTTTAAATAATAGGTTCAGCTCGATGGGCTCAAGCCTTATCTCCATTTCGCACATACGTGAGAACTCAAGGAGGTGATTAATAATATCTGTAAGTTCGGAGGATTTTTTTTGTATATTATTAATCAATGCGTTACCATCGTCTCCAAGTTTGTTGTAGTAATCAAGAGAAAGATACTCTATAAGCTTGCTTATTGAAAGCAGAGGCGCTTTAAGGTCATGGGCGATGGAATAGCAAAAACTGTCAAGCTCCTTGTTAGCTAAAAAAAGATGCTCTGCCTGGGCTTTGAGCTTTATATGTGTATTGACTCTTGCAAGGAGTTCAGTAGGGTTGAAGGGCTTAGTGACGTAATCCTGAGCACCTGCTTCAAAGCCATTTTTTATACTTTCCTCATCACCACTTGAAGTTAAAAAAATGACGGGAATATTCTTGTATTCATCACTTTCTTTGATAATTCTGCATAATTCAAAACCATTTATCTCGGGCATGAAAATATCTAAGAGAATAAGATCCGGTTTGTGTTTATCAAGGGCCCTTAATGCTGTGAGACCTTTCGTTGCAACTCGGACCTTGTAGTTATGGCTCTTCAAAACCACCATAGCCATTTCAATTTGTTCAGGAGTATCATCAACTATCAGTATTTCATATGTATTGATGGAATTGTCACTATTCAAATCTGCCTCCTGTCCCATTTTCGCCGGGTCAATAGACAGAACTAAAGGTGACCGCTGCGATTAGTTGATTATTCTGGAAATAAACTTTTATTATATTCTACAACATAAATTTTAAATAGCCAACTGTAAATAAGTGTTTGCTTTTTTTGAACGCAATTTATATAATAAAATAAAAAAGGCAAGGGTGCCAGGTGATTAGTAAAAATAATGACTTGTGCGCCCTTTTTTTGTTTTGTATAGGAATAAATACATTTTGTATGCGTTGAAGGTACTGATATATCTAAGATTTGATGAATATACTGGAGTAATTCCAGGTAGATTTAATATTGTTACTTGGGGGGTGTCAGGGTTGAAGACTCAGATAGCTATAAAGCAATCCACGATAAGCTGTCTTATACTTGGAGTCTTTCTGTTAATAGCTGTCTTACTGATAGGCAGTATTGTTTATATGCGTGCAAGTATAGAAGCAGAACAGGCAGCAGAAAAAAGAAGAACAGAATTCAAACAGCTTGGGCTGGATTTGGCGGATGCTTCCGACTATCTCACAGATGAGGCCAGAAAATACGCAATAACTACAGATATTGCACACCTTCATAGATATTGGGAGGAGATTAATAGCACAAAGACAAGGGATAAAGTTATATTTAAGCTGAAAGAGCTCGAATCCCCCGAAGAAGAACTGAAACTGCTCGCAAGGGCAAAACAGCACTCGGATGCTCTTGTGAGTACAGAGAGAAGGTCCATGAGGTTGGTACTGGAGGCATTTATGGTGCCTGAAAAGGAAATGGTACCGGAAGTGGAAAGCTACCGACTTAGCGATGAGGATAAGAACCTTGACAGCGATGATAAGTTAAATAAGGCTCGGGAAATAATGTTTGATGCTAAGTATGATTCAGATAAAAAGGATATTATGGAGCCAATCGCAAGCTTTCAGAAAGTAATGAATGCAAGGTTGGAAAATGAATTGTATGCGGCTAGAGAAGCTACTTCTAAAGCAGCAGTAATTCAAATAGTATTAGCCCTGATAATAATGTGTGCTATTGGGCTACTAATAAGTACATTATTTAAATACTTTACATATCCCATTAACAGTTACACTAAACTTCTTAGAAAGTTTACCTTTGAAGATGATAAATTCAGCCTGGCTCCTGAGGGAACCCTTGAGCTGCAGCAGCTGGCCAAGACTTTTAATGAACTTTATTTTTCCTTCCACGAGGAGCTTCAAAAGAGAATGGAGGCTGAACGGACCATGAGAGAAGCGAAGGAGGAAGCTGAGTTGGCAAATAATGCGAAAAGTCAGTTCCTGGCAAGCATGTCTCATGAGATAAGAACACCGATAAATACTATTATGGGCTATCAGTTTCTGCTGAATGATACCTGTCTCGAAAGAAGACAAAAGGAGTACTGTGATAAAATCGGAATGGTTGCAAACAACCTCTTGGGACTTATTAACGGTATATTGGATTTTTCCAAAATCGAAGCAGGAAAAATGCTGCTGGAAAGTGCAGAATTTGATATAAAGCAGGCAGTTCATGACATATATGGAATGATAATTATGGAAGCAGGCAAAAAAGGGCTTAAGTTGGATTTAAAAATAAATGGTCTGATTCCCGGAGTTTTATTGGGCGATGTTACAAGACTAAAACAGGTTATTCTTAATTTACTATCCAATGCTATAAAATTCACAGATAAAGGCTCAATTACCATGAGCCTGGATTTTGCCCCTAAAGACAGCGGGCGAATAATTGTCTGTTTTACCGTAAAGGACACAGGTATAGGTATAACAAAGGAGCATCAAGATATTATTTTTGAATATTTTACACAGGGTGATGCTTCAACAACACGAAAATACGGCGGTACCGGTTTAGGACTTGCAATCAGCAAAAGGATAGCTGAATTGATGAATGGATCTATAAGGGTTGAAAGTGAGCCGGGAAATGGCTCCTGCTTTATATTTACAGCTGAATTTGCAGTATCTGCAAATGCTCTTCATTTTCAGGAGGAGAATGTCAATAAATTATACCAGAAAGAGTTTAATGGTAAAAAACTGCTCCTTGTTGAGGATAACAGGATTAACCTTCAAATGACCGGAGAAATATTGAAGGTTATGGGCTTTAAGACATATACAGCGGATAGTGGGCCTACCGCCCTTGAACTCGTTAAGGAACATTTATTTGATGTAATACTTATGGACATACGTATGCCGGATATGGATGGATATGAAACTACTAAAAATATCAGAAGCCTTGAAAATGGCAAAAAAACAATAATAATCGCTCTTACAGCTGATGCTGTCGATGGTGTCGAGGAAAAAGCCAAATTAGCCGGAATGGACGGATTTTTAACTAAACCCATATATCCCGGAAAGCTTACTCAAATGATTAAAACCTTTATTTTCTCAGATGGCGAAAGTTCGGAGATCAATATTGATAAGACTACTGATAGTATGTGTACCTTTAGTATCCAGCCTGAGTCCGGTAAATTCATTTTTGAAAGCGGAATAGCAAGGCTTGGCGGTAACACCCGACAATATTCTGAAATACTGAGAGAATTTGTTGACAGACACAAAGAGGATGCTAAAAAAATAGAACTTCTTTTTCTATCAAGGAATTATACAGAGCTTGAAGATATGATTCACAAGCTAAAGGGTCTGACTGGAAATTTCGGAGCCTGCCGGCTGTTTGAACTATGTAAAAGCCTGGAATGTGTAATAAAAGCTAAGGAGTCCCAGAGTGCAATACAGGGCCTGATTAATGAAATAGGACAAGAGCTTAGTAATTTCTGTCACGAGGCGGAGGCTTTTTTTGTAAACATTGATAAAGAGAAAAGCAGAAACTCAACGACGGCCGATGGTAATTTCCAACAAATAATTACAAATCTATATAACTATATAGTTATAGCCGACGCAGAGGCTAAAGAATACTTTCTGCTTAATTCACCGACAATTAAGGAGAATCTTGATGAACTGACTTTCCTGCAGCTTAGGCAGGCCATAATTAATTTTGATTTTGAAAAAGCTGAGCCATTACTGGACGTCTAGGAATTAAAATATTTTGTATTCTTTGAATGTGTTAATATAACTCGAGTTGAGCAAGTACACTAAAAAATTCCATATAGATAAATTCCTAGACGTGGGGATTGAAAAGGGGATTATTCCCCTTTCCGGGGTAGCGGG
>JAEYWA010000112.1 GCA_023431385.1 Bacillota bacterium
GTATAGACATACCTGATTACCACCATGTCCATGAACTGCTTTTACAACTGCTTTCGCCTTTAACGAACTAAGAACAGCCTTTAGTTTCTCATTAGGTACAAACATCGTATCCGGCATTGGTATATGGTATCTTGACAAATATTCGTAGGTCTCCCACTTATTATTTCCAAGCTTATTCACATTAGCATTATTAAAAACTCGTATTCCAATAGCTTCAAACTGTCTTGCTAATCGATAATCCCTACATCGATTAATCACAAACTCTATATCGTTTAGTGGTTTACCTTCATACTCTACAAATAGAGCGTTATCTCTAATACCATATGAAAGATTCTCATAGTATACTAAGCTTAATGTGATACTATTTTTTTTGGCTTCCTGCAAATATATATTAATTGCGCCCTGATTATATGCCGCTGAAGCCTTGTCATAAATCAAAATTCCCTTCACTATTGTTCACTTCTTCCTAGGACTTTTTCTTTGATGTAACCTAATATACAATCTGCAACATTTACCTTTGTGCAGTCATAGATATTACGAAAATGGGCATTGGAGTTCACTTCACAGACGATAGGTGATCCATTAGGACCAAATAACAGATCCACCCCACCAAAATCCAGATTTAAGGCCTTACAACAGCTAATAGCAAGAGCGTTTTCATCAGATGATGGTTCATACCCCTGCATCTTTCCACCAATGCTCAGATTAGCTCGAAAGTCCTCTGACCCGGAGAACCTAAGCATACTTGCTACCACTTCACCTCCGACTACCTGAATACGCATGTCCCTACCAAAACTAGAGGAGATGAATTCTTGAAAGATCAAAGGTTTAGGAGCCGTTTCCTCCAGTAGTTGAATAAGTTCCTCTTTTGTCTTTGCCAGATAGACCTGCCAACCAAAGGATCCAAAGCACTCTTTTACAACCAAAGGAAGGCCCAGGCGTTCCACTACAGTATCTAGAAATTCAAAGTCATTATAACCTACATTCTCATAGGTTTTAGGAGAAAGAATAGTTTTAGGTACTGGTAACTTATATTTACTGAGTTGTAGAAATGTATAACTCTTATCATCACACATTTCAATTGCTTTAGAATTATTAAATACCGGTAGATTTAAGTTCTCTAACCTCTGGGCTAATCTTATATCCTTATCCCAGAATAGGACAAAATCCACCTGCTCCTCCTCTTTCATTCTCTCCAAGTCCTTTACCAGAAGCTCAGCATTAGTCTTAACCGTAAGTTTAATACTGTGTAACTCAGAAGCATCCTGAAACCACTGATATAACTCACTATATTTTTCTGCATGTAAGAACTGATTAATAACCAGCCAGCCATGTATCTCTTTCTCTGACATAAGTTTCTTTCCTTCCATATTGTGCTTAATGCACTTACGAGAGAAACACGATACTCATGTTTCTCTCGCTTTTTATACATATTCATCAATATATTGCTCGAATTCATCCATAGACATTAAAATCCTACGTGGCTTTGTGCCTTCCTCCGGACCGACTACACCAGCTTCACAAAGCTGATCCATTATTCTGGCTGCACGGTTAAATCCGATTTTAAATACTCTTTGCAACATTCCTATACTTGCTTTGTCTTTATCAATTATAAATTTACCGCACTCAACAAAGTATTCATCCACTTCATTTTCTTTTCCAACAGTTGTTGCATCCGTTGTTATACTGGTAATTTTATTCTCCAATTCCGGATTATGCTCGTTACCCTCATTTTGCGAAGATAAGAATTCCACAACTGAGCTTACTTCTTTATCGGAAACAAAAGCACCCTGAATACGAACAGGCTTTGGATAGCCTGATGGGAAGAACAGCATATCTCCCTTACCTAACAATTTCTCGGCTCCGGAACCGTCTAAAATTGTTCTGGAATCAATGGCTGAGGAAACAGAAAACGCTATTCTGGATGGAATATTAGCCTTAATCAGACCAGTGATAACGTTAACAGAAGGACGCTGTGTCGCTATAATCAAATGAAGACCAGCTGCACGGGCCATCTGAGCTAATCGACAGATCGCATCTTCCACTTCACCTGGGGCTACCATCATCAAATCCGCAAGCTCGTCAATAATAATAACAATCTGCGACATCTTCTGATAGTTATCATCACCATTTTTCTCTACCGCAGCAACTTTCTTATTATATCCTTTGATATCTCTAACTCCAAGATCAGCAAACTTCTTATAACGGTCAGTCATCTCCGCTACCGCCCAATTTAAAGCAGCGCTTGCCTTCTTAGGATCCGTTACTACAGGTATTAACAGATGTGGGATACCATTGTATACACTTAACTCAACGACCTTCGGATCCACCATGATAAGCTTAACATCATCTGGATTCGCTTTATACAAGATGCTCATAATCAACGTATTAATACAGACAGATTTACCTGAACCGGTTGCACCTGCAATCAATAGATGAGGCATCTTGGCTATATCAGTAACCACAGTCTGTCCACCAATATCTTTACCAACGCCAAAAGCAATATCGGATTGATGAGTTTTAAATTCTTCACTTTCAATCAGTTCCCTGAATGTAACAGTGCTATTTACTTTATTAGGAACCTCAATACCAACAGCTGCTTTTCCTGGTATCGGAGCCTCTATTCTGACATCTGCCGCAGCCAGATTCAATTTAATATCGTCAGCAAGGTTCGTGATACGGCTTACCTTAACACCTTGTTCAGGCTGAAGTTCATATCTAGTTACTGCCGGTCCACAGCTAACGTTAGTAATAGTAACCCTTACTCCAAAGCTTTCCAAAGTAGACTG
>JAEYWA010000197.1 GCA_023431385.1 Bacillota bacterium
AGGGATTCAATTATTTTCATATAATTGCCCTTCATCATTTTCTTTGATTTATATGCAAGATATTTAGTTGTCAAAAGTAATATAGCCATAACAACTATAAACGCCAATAAAACAGATAAATACTTCAGTATTTCCATCTTAACCCCCGTATTCAACTATCTGTAAGTCAAACATACATGTCTTTTTATGAATTTACTTCCTATTGACCCACCTAACATCTGAAGGTTAAAAATCCATTTATTACAAAATATCCTGCTGTTATCTAACAAAAATCATATAGCAGTGAAACACGCGCCATATAAATTTATAGAAACAAACAGGATATTCCTAAAAAATGTCTATTTGACCATTTACCCAATAACTTTTTTAACCGCCTCAACAACACGGTCTGCCTGGAACGGTTTTACAATAAAGTCCCTAGCTCCTGCTTGTATTGATTCAATAACCATTGCTTGTTGTCCCATAGCAGAACACATTATTATTTTAGCATCACTATGTATTTTTTTAATCTCTCTAACCGCAGTTACTCCATCCATTTCAGGCATGGTTATGTCCATTATAACTAAGTCAGGAGTAAGTTCCTTGTATTTTTCTATAGCCTTTAATCCATTGTCAACATCTGCCGCAATCTCATATCCATTCTTTGATAAGATATCTTTGATCATCATCCTCATAAATGCTGCATCGTCAACAATTAATATACTTTTCCCCATAACGCTCTCTCCTTAACTATTCGTTGATTTTCAATTATTACAATCGTTTTGATGGATGAATTATATCTGTAATTCTTACACCAAAGCTTTCATCAATTACAACAACTTCTCCCTTAGCAATAGCTTTTCCGTTTACCAATATATCAACTGGTTCTCCTGCAAGTTTGTCGAGTTCAATTACCGATCCTGACCCAAATTCCAGAATATCTCTTATCAATTTCTGAGTCCGACCCAATTCAACTGTCACTTGCAGAGGTAAATCCATTATAAGGCTAATATTTTTCTTTTCCGATGCTGACAAGCCATCATCAAAAGCTTGGAACTGTGCAGGTTGCACGCTCACAGGGTTTCTCGGCCTTTGCATCTCATGATAACCCATATCGTATCCATATCCCTGAATGGGTTGCTGTATCACAGGTTGCTGTATCACAGGTTGTTGCATCACAGGTTGTTGCATCACGGGTTGTTGCATTACGGGTTGCTGCATTACCGGCTGCTGCATAGCAGGCTGAGATACTGGAGTCGTTGGTACTGCAGGTGCTTCTGGCTCGGGAGCCGCTTTGGATTTTGAAGAATTCAGCAGGCTGTTTACCAACTCCTTGGCAAATTTCATCGGCAGCAGCTGCATAATTTCACTATCGATCAAATTTCCCACTACCATTTTAAAAGCTATTCTTACAAGAACATCATCCATCTCAAATTCACCGTAAGGATCACTGCTTCCAAAACTGACAATGAAAGCCTTAGGAGGTGAAATATCAATTCTTTTTGAAAACATGGATGACATTGAGGTGGCCGAGGAACCTATCATCTGGTTCATAGCCTCACTTATTGCACTTAAATGCAAATCGGTGAGCTCTCCTTCGACTTTTATACCCTCACCGCCCATCATAAGATCTGTAATTACTTTAACATCATCCTGTTTCAGTATCAGTAAATTACTTCCGATTAATCCGTCGGTATATTCAACCTTAACGGCGACGTACTGCGAAGAGTAGCTCTGAGATAATTCTCCCCATGTAGTTATTGAAACATTAGGAGTTGTTATTGTTACTTTCTGAGACAATAGAGTAAATAGAGTTGTCGCTGAAGTCCCCATGCTAATATTGCCAATCTCTCCTAAAGCATCAATTTCTTGAGTAGTTAACGTGTTCCCCGAGCTATTATCGCCGGTATTATCCATAGTTTCTTCTGAAGAGGAAGTACCGTTTAATAAGGCATCAATTTCTGCTTGTGTAAGCATATCTCCCATATCTATTCCTCCTCCCTTCTAATCACTTCAGTAATTTTGACTGCAATTTTATTTTTCTTTACACCAGGTTTTGCTAAAAACTTAGGTAAATCTCCAACCAGAACTTCCAGATCACCATTTATATTTGTTTCAAGCGGTAAAACGTCTCCTGACTGCAAATCAAGAAACTCTCCGATATTTATTACCGTTCTTCCTAAAACAGCCCTTACAGGAACTAATGTATTTTCAAGCTTGAATTCAATGTCCTGCTTATTGTGTTCAAGCTTCTCATTTTCAATATTGGTAAACCAAAGCTTTGTACTTAGCTTAGGCATTATCGGCTCAACAGTCAAATGCGGTATACATATGTTTATCATACCCTTGACTTCACCGACTACAACGTTAAGTGTAATAAGCGCTACCATTTCGTTAGGGTGAATTATTTGGGCAAATTGAGCATTTGTCTCAATTTTCTCCAGCCTTGGTTTAATTGATATAATACTTTCCCAAGGTTCACGCATCAAATTTAATATTTGAATAATTATTCTTTCAAGTATTGCAAGCTCAATCTCTGTAAAAGATCTGATTCGCTCCATTGCTGAGCCTCTGCCCCCAAGTATTCTGTCTATTAAGGCATATGCTATACTTGGGTCCATTTCAAAAATAACAGAGCCGTTCAGAGGGCTGAAATCAACAATACCCAAAACCACAGGATTTGCAAGTGAATTACTGAATTCACTGTACTGCAGGGCATCAACAGATAATACATCCACCTGTACCAAAGACCTTAAGTATCCAGATAAGAAGGATTGTACCAATCTTGCATAGTTTTCATTTATAAATTGCAAAGTTCTTTTATGGTCATTTGCAAACTTTGGTGGCTTTTTAAAGTCATGTAATTTTACTTTTTTTTCTGTTTTTGTAGATTGAATCTGCTGGACATCTATGTCACCCGTAGTGAGAGCTTTCAGTAGCTCATCAATCTCATTTTGAGATAATATATCTCCCAACCAGCTCACCTCCTATTGATAGAACCAGTAATCAAAAACTATGGAGTAAACAAGAGGACTAGCCTTTTTATCATTATTTGTTAGTATTTCGTTTATCTTATTCTTTAGCTCTTCCGATGCCTTTTGCTTGGCATCCGCCTGACTTACCTCAGCAAGGGTTAAGCCTTGAAAATATGTACCAATAGCAGAATTGATTTCCTTACTGTAAAAGTCAATTTTTGCAGCTATTTCTTCCTCGGATTTCATGCCTTCAACTTTCTTAAAATGCTTCATATTTGCACTTAAGACTATAACTGCTATTTGTTTGTCCTCAGTTTTCTTCAAATTGAAGTTTGTCTTTTCGAATATAACCTTGTTTGAAAGCTCTTCATCGGTCGGAACCTTTTCCGTTACAAGTACTACTTCTTTTTCAGGAGTTGAGCCGCGGTTATCGAAAAAGAAATATCCAATTGCAAGGAAAGCAAGCGATATTGAAAGAAATGCGACAATAACCAGCAAAATAAAATAACTGCTTTTTCCTTCCAAAATTTTTTCCCCCTTAATGCGTTTTAGCGTTAATACATTAGCTATAATATAACAGCATCTATTAAATATTAGCGTCTAAAATTAATAAGCAAAAATAAATAAAAATCAAATCGAACTTTCTTTAATTCTGGAAATATTACCTTTGTATTGTATCACCTTGTCTACAACTTCATCAATACTTTCAGCAACAACGAATTTCTTCCCGCTTGTTGTAGAGATGACAGTATCCGGTGTACTTTCTATTGTTTCAATCAATTCACAGTTCAACACAAAGGAAGTCCTGTTTAGCTTGGTTAATCTAATCATAATATTTTTACTCCAAAAAGACAATAGATAAATACCGCAAAACATACAAAATAAGACTAAAAACATCATATTACCTACTACCGTGGACCTAGGCCTTAATCCTTGATCCACGGCAATAAGTCTAAATTTTTATCTCTTTAGGTTAACCAATTCCTGTAGCATTTCATCAGAAGTTGTAATTATTCTGCTGTTTGCCTGGAACCCTCTCTGAGTAACAATCATGTCTGTAAATTCTCTTGAAAGGTCAACATTTGACATTTCAAGGGTTCCTGGACTCAAAGTTCCAACTCCTTCTGCGCCTGCTTGAAGCCCTTTATTAAATTCACCTGAGTTCGTAGTTGGAATAAACAGATTATCTCCAACCTTCTGTAGACCTGCCGGATTTGAGAAGCTGGCAAGTGCTATCATTCCAAGAGACTGCTGTTGACCATTGCTATATACACCAGTCAAAACACCGTCTGACCCTATGTTGAAAGTTACCAGGTTTCCTGTTGGATATCCGTCAACATCTGTTGGTTTGACAGAGCAGTCTGCCGCAAACTGCGTTATTGAGCTGAAGTCTGGGTCAATAAGTATATCTGCAGCACCTTTAGACACAATTTTTATTTGAGCAAATACAGGATCACTTGTTGGTATTACCAGTTTACCCGATGAGTCGAAGGTAAGTTCGCCTTCACCACCTCCGGAGACATCAACATATTCAATGTTTCCTTCTTCGTTTATTGTCTTTTCTTGAACTTCATAGGACCAATCTGAGTCAGAATCATTAGCTGCTGTTTTCCAATAATTTATTACCAATTCATGAGCATTTCCCAGGCTATCGTATACAGTAAATGGTGTTGAAAATTGTGGATCACCAGGAGTGTCGCCCACTACTGGAGTTCCAGAATCCAGATTGCCTGCGAATACGGCTTTTTTAGTGGCTGAAGCAGCGATTACTCTTTTATTTCCATTAAACTCATCACTATACAGATTAATTGGCTGTATTTCACTTTCTGTATTAAACTTTAATGGATCTATATCGTCACGTTCCATCCATCCGTACACATTCATACCGCTTCCAGATACCAAATTACCCAGCTTGTCCAGTCCAAAGTTTCCTGCTCTAGTAAATTTAAAAGTATCGGCATTTGAGCCTTTTACTATAAAGAAGCCCTCGCCCTCAATTGAAAGGTCGGTAGGATTATCAGTTCTCTGTGAGCTTCCTCTAGTCATCATGGTATCAATTGCACCTACACCTGTTCCCAAACCAATCTGCATAGGATTTGTACCACCTCTGCCTAATGCTGCATCTGGTGCTCCCGCACCTCTCAAAGTCTGGTTGAAAACTTCCTGGAAGGTTACTCTTCCGGATTTAAAGCCTAATGTATTGACATTGGCTACGTTATTACCGATAACGTCCATTTTTGTCTGGTGGGCTCTTAAGCCTGAGACACCAGAAAACATAGATCTCATCATAATTAAATTGACCCCCTCGTTATTTAAGGTTCTTTTAGGTTCCGTCCGTCATTCAGGAACCAGTTCAGCTTCCCGTAAGGGTCCAGCTGATGTTGACTTATGCAAATATTGCACCGTCAATATTTGTAAAAACATTTTCCTTTAGTTCATTGTTGTTTACTGCCGTTATAACCGTCTTACTTGGTACATTTACCACAAATGCCATATTGTCCAGTATTACCAATGAATCCTTTACGCCCTTTTGCTGAGCCATTGATACAGCACTGTTGATTTTGTCCCTTTGATTTTGGGTCAAATCAATGTTCCTGGCCTGCATTCTCATCTCAGCATGTTTTGAAAACTTCACTCCTGAGCTCTTGTCTATCGCCTGCTGTAGGATATTTTCAAAACCTGTACCGGAAGTACTGGTACTATTGTTTCTGACACCATTGGTCTGAATTTTTCCGGTTGATAAAGGCGAATGAATAATTCTATTCTGAAAATTATTATTAATTACCATAACTCACCTTCTCTCAACTTCCATCTGAAGCACTGTCTGTGGGACTTTCATTGGAAACATTACCGTTTTCTGAATCCGCTGATGTACTTTTAGTTGCTTTCTCTGCCACGGTGTTTTCCTCTGCTGCAGCCTTTTGTATGTTGGAAACGCTATAAACTGAAACGTACAGGTCATCCAATACTGCAGTTATTTTTCCAGTACCAGGGTCAATGTTATACTCCTTCAACACTGCTGTTACAGGAACCTTGTATCCGGACTCAGCGTCTTTAATGGTTAACTTGACCTGCTTCCCTTTATTGGTTTCAAGATAGTTTTTAGTGTAGCTAGGATCGGTTGATATTGAGCCGGTAACTTCAGCTACAGTTACATTAACGCCATCCATTACTGCGTAATCCTCATGAGTACCCTTTTGTATTTCCTCAACTTTTCCTGTTAAATATATGTACTCACCATTTGCTGAATTATATACAGCTCCCCGAACCTTATAACCTATAAGATTTGTGTAAGCAGCCAGGTTACTGTTTGTGTTGTAAACATTTTCATTTACTTCCACTACCTTGTCAGCCTCAACCTGCTGATCATTTATCACCAAGTAGGTCTTGCCGTTACTTACTCTTACAGTTGAAACAAGACCTGAAACTGTTTTCACCTCAAAGGTTTTAGGGTCTGTAATATTAGCCTTGACATCCTTGCCTATAAGACTGAAGGCTTGCGAATTGGACATAACGCCATTCATATTTTGCATTTGCTCCAACGCACTGAACTGCGCCATCTGAGCAATAAATTCCTTATCGTCTGTAGGCTCTAACGGGTCCTGATATCTGAGCTGAGTAACCAATAAATTAAGAAAATCATTCTTTCCAAGATCTCCGCCTGTTTTTCTGGTTTCCTTATTGGTTTTTGTACTCTCAATTATCTGTTCTATTGTTTTATAGTCAGATATTCCACTTGTTGTTGCCATTGCTTCACCTCCTTTTACTGTTTATTATGCTGTAAGGTTAATTGTACTGGTTTCATAGGAGTACTGTGCAAGCCTTTCAGGTAGTGTTTCCATAAGAGTTCCCCTTGTACCTGTAATAGCTGATGCAACAGACGAATGCTTTGCCTTGTTTGCGGAACCGTTGCTTTTATTGGCAAAGGAACTGCTCTGGTATTCGTTCTTTTTATCCTGACCAACCTGAACACTTACTCCATCAATGTTTATTCCCTGTTTTTGCAGCGATTCTTTAAGCTGTTGCATGTTAGTTTCAATGATTTCCTTAACCTGCTGGCTCTCAGCTATAAACTTGGCTGCAACTATACCTTGTTCAGTAACTACCTTCAATTCAAGCTTTCCTAAATGATCCGGTTTCAAATGAATCACCATTTCGGTCCTGTCGTGTCCGATAATCACTTTGGTTTGCTCCACAACTTGATTTATGAGGTCTGAAGTTTTAACAGGCTGAGGCATTTTAAACTCAGCTTTAGTAACCTGTGTCTGATTATTCAGCACACCGGTTTTTATGTCCGAAAAAGCTGAAAGAGCTTGTTCCTGAGGATTTTGATCAGAACCTGTATTTACTTGTACAGAAACAGTTTTAACTTCAGTTGCCTCCTGATCATTTTCAGCAACAGCATTAACCTCTCCCTTTTCTTCCTTCACTCTATCAGAAGCCTTATTATCAGCTTTAGCAGCTGCAGCGTCAACGAGCTTTTGCTCTGCAGCGGAAATCGTGGTTGTTGAAACAGTTTCGGCCATATTTTCAGAAAGACTTATGGCTACCCTGTTCTGTGACTGTGATTTCATAGCTTCAATAACTTTGGAAACCTCAAAACGAATTGCTTCGGTTTCAGATTGAGCTTTCTGGAGGAGTTCATTAAGCTTCGACTTAATATTCTCAGCTATACCCGACAAATCAGTATTTTGGGTATCAGATGCAGCTTGACCCGCCATTGCTTTTGATGGTTCAGCAACTAACTGCTTTTCTACCGGCTTATTATCAGCTCCAGCTATCTGATTTGATACTTCTTTTGTCAATTCAGCAAGCAGATCTTTTTGAGAACTACTCAGTTGCAGCTGGTCACCAAGCTTTTCCACAATCTGACTGAGTTTTTCGATATTATTGAAATCTTCGGCTGAAAAACCAAGAGCTTCAACAAGTTTTACCAGTTCAGCTGGTGTTATCCCCAACAGCTGTGCCAAAACATTTATCTGGTCATTATACTCGTTGGAAATCACGGCTGTTTTGTTAACAGTGCTATCAACATTCTTGGTGCTGATATCTCCATCTGATAATTCAACCCTGTTTTGATCGGCTTTTACTGACTGTTCAGTTCTCAATCCTCTGAAGGTTTTATACTTCGTCTGAGAATCGGCAGCGGATGAAAACTCCTTTTCATTCCTCATCCCTGAATTGACTGTTTCACGATTATTAGTCTTGGTCATAGTCCTGGCAAATATGTCTTTAAAATCTCCAGAAGCGTTAACTTGTGTTGTTTTGGCCTTTAAGTCAAAAGCTGAGTTGTCTGCTCCCTGTGAAAGGATAATATTTGCATTATTTAATGGAATCAATTTTTCACCTCCTTTCAATATATATTAATTAGTTATATTTAGTAACGGTATTGGCACAAACCTTTACCATATTACCCGAGTAAAATACTGCCTATGGCTGTTTTCCCTTATACTATTTTGAGTTATTTTCTTCTCCGACTTTATATATCTTGGCCAACTGCTCGGAAACCTTTGCGGCAAACTCTGGAGTCATTTCTGTCAGAATACTGGCGGATGTCTCTTTTTTCAGGTTTTTCATTATTTCCAATATTAATGTCATTTTACCTGTTCCCATCTGTTCCATTATAGTAGCAACAGAGGCTGAATCCATATTTTCGTATATTGAAACGTACTTTTTTACGTCCTCACTCATTTTCAGTTCTTTAATTATCTGTTCATACAGATCTGCGGCCAGTTTTGAATCAATCTTTTCAAAATACGCCTTATACCCGGTTGGATCCCCTTTTGCAATAACAGCCGTCAATTCGTCAAAATCCTTTTTGAGTGCGGAATACTCTGCTGCCTGTGTTTGCTGTGCTTTTTCAGCGGTTTCCTTTTGTTGGAGCAGAAGGGAAGCATCGGTCTGTTTGGCTGTCAACTGCTTATTTAAGCTATCAACCTGTTTGGTAAGTTCTTCAACCTGCTTTTGTAAATCGGACTTTTCGGTTCTTAGTATAGTATATTTCTGTCTGACCTGTTCCTCGGTCATATTCTTTTCATCCTCAGGTTCTGGCTTTTCAGGAAGAGCCAAACTTAGTATCGGTATCTTTTCTATAGTACCTCTCATATTATCCGCTATTCCGTTTACATTACCTTTTATGGCAAAAAAGAATACACTTCCGATGATAAGAACAACAAGAAGAAGTGCTGTAAATATCGTAAGTATATAAAACAATACACTATTCTTTGAATTACCATCCTTTTCAGATGAAGCTTTTTTATCCTTATTTAAATTTTTCAGTGCTTCATCCACTTGCTGTAACTCGTTATTGTCTCTTTTATTATCGGCCATCTCAATTCCCCTGTATATTATCAGTATAAATAACTACTGTCCTATAATTCTTCAGAACCATCCTTAAATTTATAACTGTTTAATTCATCTATAAGTTGCTGCTCGGCTTTATTCTGTTCTACAAGATACTCTTCGTACTTTTTTTCTTTGAGCTTTTCCAATATTTTCTTCTCCTGCATTGCCTTTACAAGAGCTTCTCTATTTATATCGACATCATTCTGTGCATTATTTACATTTACTTTCTGTTTAGTGATTTTATTTTTCATTAATCCGAAAAAACTGTTGAAGTTTCGGATTTGATACACAGGAATTCCGCTGTCAACTTCTGAAGTGAGTTTGTTCATTGATAGTTCCTTAATCTCCTCCAGTTCCTCAAGACGGTTCTTCTGGTTCTGTAATTCCCTAGTGGAACGGGCAAGGTTGTTTTTAGCATTATCCTCAATTTGAGTTTTTAGTTTAAGAACTGATTCAAGTCTAAAGCCAAATTTCTGCATACCTTACCTCCTTGCTACAACTTATTCACCGTACTGTTTATTAACCACACCTACGGTTTTTCTGACTGCTGTTTTAAGCTAATATCGCTTGTCTGCTTCCTGAACCACTGTTTATCAACTGCTTCTAGCTGTATTCAGATTACTTCCAACATCTATCATCTAACTTCCAACATCTAACTTCTGCCAAAGCTACTTTAATAATCCCATAAGCTGTTGGAGAACTTCCTCAAAAGTGACCTTCCGGTCTGTTTCCTGTTGAAGGAAAGCTGTTATTCCGTCTATACACTCAATAGCATAGTCTATCTTTTCATTACTGCCTTTAGAATAAGCACCAATGTTTATTAAGTCTTCAGCATCTCTGTGAATTGCCAGAGTCTTTTTTATATCAGATGCACTCTTTTTGTGCTGTTTGTCAATAATATCGCTCATTACCCTGCTGACACTGGCAAGAACATCAATTGAGGGGTAATGGTTTTTATTTGCCAGTGCTCTTGACAGAACTATATGTCCATCTAGAATACCTCTGGCTGTATCCGTTACAGGCTCTGTCAAATCGTCACCATCAACAAGGACAGTATACAAACCTGTAATTGAACCTTTTTCATCGGTACCTGCTCTTTCCAATAATTTTGGAAAAACAGAGAATACCGACGGGGTATACCCTCGGGAAACAGGTGGCTCTCCTATTGATAATCCGACCTCTCTCTGGGCCATGGCATATCTTGTTAATGAATCCATCAGCAATAGTACATCTCTGCCACTATCTCTGAAATATTCAGCGATAGTTGTAGCAACCATTGCACCTTTAAGCCTGATTAGGGCAGGTTGGTCGGAGGTTGCAACCACAACTACTGATCTGGCCAAACCCTCTTCAGTCAAGTCTCTCTCAATAAATTCACGCACTTCTCTTCCACGTTCTCCGATTAAGGCAATTACATTTACATCAGCTTTTGTATTACGAGCAATCATACCCATTAGAGTACTCTTTCCTACTCCACTGCCTGCAAATATACCTACCCTCTGACCTTTACCTATGGTAAGAAGTCCATCAATTGCTCGTACACCTAAAGGTAATGGATCAGATATTCTTTTTCTGGTCATAGGGTTAGGCGGCTTATTATCAGTCCGGTAAAAAATCCTTGAATTAATTGGGCCCTTATCATCCATTGGTCTGCCCAATCCATCCAACACCCTACCAATAAGTTCTTCACCAACAGCTACCTTTAGTATTTCCCCATTTGCAGTAACTGAGCAGCCGGGGCCTATTCCTGTCATTTCTCCCAAAGGCATCAGTAGGACTTTTTCATCCTTGAAACCAACCACTTCGGCCTTAAGCGGGCCTCCCTTTGATACATGTATATTACACAAATCGCCAATACTGGCTTGCGGACCATCAGCTTCAATAGTAAGACCTACAACCTTTGATACTTTTCCAATATAGTCTATGTAATCTCTCGAATCCAGCGCATCGCGGTACTTTTTAAGGTCTATCACTATAACTCTGACCTCCTCTTTTTGTACAAGTTTTATGTATAAAACAGTTCAAGGTACACATATGCGTACCTTAACCTATTTTTTCATCAAGCAGCTCTCTAAAGTCATTTTCAATTTTTTCAAATTTTGTTCCGGCACTTGCATCAATACTTCCATAAGGTGTGTCAATAACGCAATCACCCTCATTAAGGGACAAATCCTTCTTAAGTTCAATATCCTCTGATCTTTGGAGCATTGACATAAGCTGGTCCATATTTTCGTTTACATAATCATAATCCTTTTCAGAAAGCTTCAATACAGCCTTTCGGTCCTTTGAACATTTTTCAAAGGCCTCTCTGACAAGAAGTAATACATTTTCCTTATATTGTAGTTCTTTGCTTATTACCTTTCTGGCAATATCCAATATAGTATTAACAGCATCGGCTTCCAATGAATCCAATATCTGTTTATACTCCATACCAGCTTGTTCCTTAATCTCTTTGGCTTCCTGAAGCAAACCCTTATACTCTTCCCGAGCTTTAGTAATGCCGGCATTATAGCCTTCATTCTCTGCTTCAATCAAGGTCTTGTCTCTTAACTCCTGTACTTCAACAGAAGCTTTTGTAACAATCTCCTTTGCCTCTAAAAGCGCTTCCTTAACAATATAGTCAGCTTCAACTTTAGCCTTATTTATTATTTCTTCCCCCAAAGCCTTGTAATCAACTTTTGGAGTATCATCATCAACTTCATTTTCTTGTTTAGTTTCTATAGTGTTAACACGTAACACAGGCGGTTGATAAGTCACAGGTGACTTTATCAAAAAAGGAATACCTACATTTACCTGGTTGTGTTTAAATACCTTATTACTAGACAATTATTTCATCTCCTCCGCCTCTGGAAATAACTATCTCACCTGCATCCTCTAACTTACGGATGATATTAACAATCTTCTGTTGAGCTTCTTCTACATCCTTAAGTCTAACAGGTCCCATAAATTCAAGATCTTCTCTTATCATTTCACTCAATCGCTTGGACATATTTGCAAATATAAGCTTCTGTACGTCATCTGTGGCACCTTTGAGAGCAACTGCAAGCTGATTGTTATCAACTTCTCTAAGAAATCTTTGGATTGATCTGCCATCTAGAGTAAGAATATCTTCGAAGACAAACATACGCCTCTTGATTTCTTCAGCCAGATCAGTATCCTCAATTTCAAGAGTTTCCATAATAAATTTCTCAGTACCTCTGTCAACAGAGTTTAATATATCAACAATTGACTGAACACCGCCAGCAGCAGTATAGTCTTCGGTAACAAGAGAAGACAGCTTCTTTTCAAGGATACGTTCAACTTCTTTGATAACATCAGGTGAAGTTCTATCCATAGTCGCAACTCTTCTAGCAACATCAGCCTGTTTATCCTGAGGTAATGCCGATAGTACTACCGAAGCCTGATGGGGCTTTAAATATGCCAGTATTAATGCAATTGTCTGCGGATGCTCCCCCTGGATAAAGTTTAATAACTGTGATGGGTCAGTCTTTCTTACAAAATCAAATGGCCTAACCTGTAAGGAAACAGTAAGTTTGTTAATAATATCAACTGCTTTTTGAGTACCCAACGCCTTCTCAAGAATATCCTTAGCATATCCGATACCACCTTCTGCAATATACTCCTGAGCTAGACATATCTGGTAAAACTCATCCAGAATCCTTTCCTTTTCATCTGGGGTAACAGCCCTGATATTAGCTATTTCCAAAGTCAACTGTTCTATTTCGTCTTCTTTTAAGTGTTTAAAAATTTCAGCTGACTTTTCAGGCCCTAAAGATATAAGCAGCATAGCAGCCTTTTCCTTACCAGTATACTCTGTTTTGGAACTGTTTCTAGTCAAGTTTTCCACCCCACAAAAATAATTGAATCAATTATTCATAATCATCTGTTAACCAGTTACG
>JAEYWA010000176.1 GCA_023431385.1 Bacillota bacterium
CCGAAGGGGTTAACACCGAAAATCAGCATCCCCAGCATAACAAAATATTTGCCCAAGGGAGGATGAGTTCTTTCAAACGGTATTATTTCATAAATAAAGTCTAAAGCAGTTCTGGGATAAAATACCTCGTCAAAATATGTATTTGTATCTGATAGGGTATAGTAATCCACCTTATCCTGTTCATCAATCAAATTCTCTAGTCTATAAGCCTTATGGTCAGGACTTTCAATTTTTGAAATGTTTTTATTATCCGTATTTTCATTAGTAGAGATAATACTTTTAATGCTAAGTGGTTTGGTAGACCCTTTTTCGAAGACCGCAATTTCATTTATTGCTGCTCCGGGAGCATTTGGAACAAACTTTATTTTGCTTGTTGTAAACTCCTTTGTTGATACCTTCCAAGAATAAAAACCCGTTTTATCTATGGCTTCGGAACGCCAATAAGTGTTATATTCGCTCAAATACATTATGTCATATTTAACATTATCATACTTTTCATGATTATAACCCTGATAAATCATTACTTTAGAAACCTCAGTCTTTTTACCCAGGTCAACAATAAAACCGTCGTCTTTTGCAGAAGGTGCCCAGCTCGTTTCTGGAACACTCAGGCTTCCGAGATTGTATATAGCAGGAATAGCGTATATTATAACCATGGAAAGCATTATTATCACATCTTTTTTAGACAGCTTAAATAAGGGCTTAGTCTCCTTTTCGGTATCCAGTAGTTCACTTTCGGATATGATCAGAGTACCGTTTTTAATATTCCTGATCCTGATAAAGCCCCAAAAACCTATTATCAGCAGGGAAATACATGTAACACCAATCATCATAGTCGCAAATCCGGGCATTTCTATTTTGGCAAAGAAATCCAATATCTGTTTAAGAATATTACTAAAAAAATCCTTCAAAGTTAACCTCCAAGACATGTAGAAAAGTTTTACAATAATTATAATATAGTATAAATTACAATACAATTAATAATGTAAATATTAACCACATGATATATTGTTCCCACCCTAACCGCTTGTTAAGCTGATAATTGTGCTTTAGTTTATTGCAGCTCATTTTTCGCTATGCTATAATATGAAAATGTTAAAAAAGTTTAGTTTTATAGTAAAATGGGGAATTATTACCAATATATAATGAGTTATTTACTTAGAAATCGGTTTTATTATATATAGAAGGAGCTCGATGAATGAAATTTACAAAAATGCAGGGCTTAGGCAATGATTATGTATACGTAGATTGTACCAGGGAGGAATTAATAAACCCATCCGAGATTGCGCGAAAAGTAAGTGACAGGCATTTTGGAATTGGTTCAGACGGGTTGGTGCTTATACTTCCATCACAAAAGGCTGACTTCAGAATGAGAATGTTCAATTCAGACGGATCGGAGTCTGAAATGTGTGGAAATGCCATACGCTGCGTAGGGAAATATGTCTATGACAACAGTCTTACAAATAAGAATATTATTAATATAGAAACACTTGCCGGTATAAAAATTTTGACAATGACTATTGAAAATGGTCAGGTGACACTTGTAAGAGTAGATATGGGTGAACCCATTTTGTTACCAGAAGCTGTTCCGGTTAATTCGGAGAAGGAGAGATTCGTGGCTGAACCGGTAACTATTGATAACCGGGAATTCAAGGTAACTGCAGTTTCAATGGGAAATCCTCACGCTGTTTCATATATAGACGATGTTGCTAGTTTTCCTCTATCTCAGATTGGACCTAAAATAGAAACTAATAAACTTTTCCCAAGGAAGGTTAACGCAGAATTTGTTCAAATTATTGATAGAACAACTTTAAAAATGAGAGTTTGGGAAAGAGGGGCCGGGGAAACTCTTGCTTGTGGGACTGGAGCTTGTGCTGTTTTGGTTTCTTCAGTTTTAAATAATCTATCCGAGAGATCGGCTACTGTAAAGCTTCTGGGGGGAGATTTGTTTATCGAATGGTCCGAAACTGACAATCATGTTTATATGACAGGCCCGGCTGTTAAAGTATTTGATGGAGAAATAAATATATAAATAAGAGAGGAAAAATCTAATATGGCATTTGTTAATGAGAACCATTTAAAATTACCTGGTAATTATTTGTTTGCTGAAATAGGAAAACGAGTTAACACCTTCAAAAGTGAAAATCCTACAGCTGATATAATTAGACTTGGAATAGGCGATGTAACTCGTCCACTTCCTCAGGCTTGTATTGAGGCAATGCATAAGGCAGTTGACGACATGTCCAGAGTGGAGACCTTTAAGGGCTATCCTGAATATGAGGGTTATGATTTTTTAATAAATAACATAGTTGAGTTTGATTACAAAAAAAGAGGTATTACCATTGAAACCGATGAAGTTTTTGTAAGTGATGGGGCAAAAAGTGATACAGCAAATATACAAGAACTATTTGGACTGAGCAGCAGAATAGCAGTTACAGACCCGGTTTACCCCGTATATGTTGACAGTAATGTAATGGCGGGTAGAACCGGTGAATATGTAGACGGTAAATGGACCAATGTCACCTATCTACCTTGTACATCTGAGAATGGCTTTATACCTGAACTTCCAAAGGAAAGAGTTGACCTGATATATTTGTGTTTACCAAATAATCCAACAGGTACAACACTGACAAGGGATCAGCTTAAGGTTTGGGTTGATTATGCTGCTAAAAACGACTCAGTAATTTTATTTGATTCAGCCTATGAGGCCTTTATAACACAGGAAGACGTTCCTCACAGTATTTACGAAATCGAGGGGGCAAAAGAAGTTGCAATCGAGTTCAGAAGCTTTTCAAAAACTGCGGGCTTTACAGGGACGCGATGTGCTTACATTGTTATTCCTAAAGAGCTGAAAGCATTTTCTGCTGATGGAAATGGAATTGGATTAAATAGACTCTGGTATAGAAGGCAGGCTACAAAGTTTAATGGCGTTTCCTATATTGTACAGCGTGGTGCAGAAGCCGTGTATTCGGAGGAAGGTCAGAAACAGGTAAAAGAGACTATCGCATATTACCTAGCTAATGCATCTATAATAAAAAGCGGACTTGAGAGTATTGGGATCAAAGTGTTTGGTGGTGTTAATGCGCCTTATATCTGGATGAAAACGCCAAATGAGATGGATTCTTGGCTTTTCTTTGACAAACTATTGAAAGAAGCAAATATTGTTGGAACTCCCGGAGTCGGTTTTGGTCCAAGCGGACAAGGCTATTTCAGACTGACCGCTTTTGGAAACAGAGAAAACACTCAGGCAGCTGTGGATAGATTTAAGACCAGACTTAAGATATAATTACTAAATCTTTACTAGTTCTCTTCTTTAGTAGAATTTTAAATTAAGAAGATATATAATTACATTACAGTTATAAAATTTTAGGCCGGCTAGATATATAGTCGGCCTAAAAATATAAATTATTCACGGGGGGTGTAAAAATGCTGGATTGGACACAATTAAACACTGTATGCAATAACTGTCAATCCTGTGAGCTTGGCCGAACAAGAACAAATATTGTAGTAGGCAGAGGCAATATTAACGCTTCCATATTATTTGTCGGTGAGGGTCCTGGTGAACAAGAGGATTTACAGGGATTGCCTTTTGTCGGCGCTGCAGGCCAGCTTCTGGACAATCTACTTGAGGCTCTGATGTTTAAACCTGACGATTATTACATTGCAAATGTTGTTAAATGTAGACCACCGGGAAATCGTGCGCCTACTGATGCAGAAGCGGAGAAATGCTTGCCATTCCTGAGAAATCAGGTTGCACTAATCAGACCTAAAATAATTGTATGTTTAGGGAGTACTGCAGCTAAATATGTAATATCAAGGGATATCAAAATAACGCAAGTAAGAGGACAGTGGATTGAGCGTAAGGGTTACTGGATAATGCCAACCTTCCACCCTGCTGCATTATTAAGGGATCAGAGTAAAAAAATTTTGATGTTCAGAGATATAAAAGAAGTACGCAATAAGTTACATAAAATAATTGATATAAAGGATTATGATTAGAAATGACAAAAGGTAGTATCAGAATCGAACTGGATGAGCTTTATAAACGATATACTCAAACCTTCGAGAATGAACAGGTAGTGCTTGGAGAGGGCTGTATAGATAGTCCTCTTGTCATTGTAGGAGAAGCACCCGGAAAAGATGAAGTAAACCAGGGAAAGCCTTTTGTAGGGGCAGCGGGTAAAAATTTAAAGGAATTTATGGACCAGATAGGATTAACACGCGAATCAGTATATATAACGAATGTTATTAAGTACAGGCTGGGTAAGCTTAATGAAAAAACCAGAAGGATTATAAACCGTCCTGCAACCAAGAAAGATATAATCAATAGTCAACAATGGCTGCATAATGAATTAATACTCTTATGTCCTAAATTAATTGTAACCCTTGGAAATGTGCCTCTTAAAGCTGTTTCAAACAATTTTGAGCTCTCAATTGGAGATATACATGGGACTCTTCTTACTTGCTGTATTGGAGAAAACACGTATAAACTCTTTCCGCTTTATCATCCAGCGAGTATTATTTATAACCGGGGACTCAAGGAAGTATATAATGAAGATATTTTATTATTGCGAGAGGTTTTAAGCGGATTATAAGCGTTAAATATGGACGATAAACAGCAGGTATAAGGCAGGTATAATTTGAATAGATAAAAGAATAATATTTATATAATAATATATTGACAAGTGATAATTGGCTGTGCTATTATAACTAAGCTGTTGCTGAACAAACAAAACAACACTTGATATAGTAAATTGTGACAAACAAAAATCTACAAAAAGTGTTGACATGATAGCGGCGGCGTGGTATTATATAAAAGCCGCTCAGCACTACTGAGTGACATGATAGCAGGCCTGCGGTTAGTAATTAATTTGTAGGCAAGTTGTTAATTAAGATGACAATATTCATCTTAAGGTGGACTTTGAAAAGTAAACAGTGACAAATACATGCAAATGTGAAGAACAATTAAATTGTTCTTTTGTAAAGGACTCAATTAAATTCCAGAATCCAATGGATTCTAAAAAATGAGTAACTTGCGAACTTTACAACCTGGTTTCTGCGCAGTCTTCTTTGAAGACAATTCAGAAATTAGAA
>JAEYWA010000180.1 GCA_023431385.1 Bacillota bacterium
TACCAATATTACTTAATGCCGGGATGCATTGCCTGGGCTGTCCTTCATCATCAGGCGAAAGCATAGAGGATGCCTGTTCAATTCACGGCATTGACGCTGACAAGCTCATTGATGAGCTCAACAAATACCTTGAAAGCAAATAAAATGTTTATTATATAGCAATTGATTGAATTATTTTAAGAAATTAATCTGTACATATCAATTATTTGGGTACAATTATTTGGATAAATGGATTCGACCAAGTTATATGGATATAAGCTTGAGACGGGGAATTAATCCTGCTTCAAGCTTTTTGTTGTTTAGGCCAGGAAATAGGTGTATTTACTTACACTTGTGGTTATCATAGGCTTGAAGAATTTTAGTTTATGTTGAATAATACTTGGTACTAAGTTATAATTTAATAGGTTGATTTAGCAAATTACCA
This sequence comes from Bacillota bacterium, assembly GCA_023431385.1. Classification (GTDB taxonomy): domain Bacteria; phylum Bacillota; class Clostridia; order Acetivibrionales; family DSM-1351; genus Ruminiclostridium. The sequence continues at coordinate 425 of JAEYWA010000180.1, forward strand.
ATCAATGGTTAGCGCTTAGGATTTTTTATGACATCAATATTTAAATAGAAATGTGCTTGTACTTAGCAGACAGGAGGAGCAGCTATGGCAGTAAGAGTAGTAGTAGGAACTCAATGGGGTGATGAGGGTAAGGGAAAATACATTGATATGCTGGCTGAACAGTCAGACATAATTGTAAGGTTCTCAGGCGGAAATAATGCCGGCCATACCATTGTAGCCAATGGAGCAAAATACGCGTTACATCTGATACCATCGGGAATACTTCATACAGATAAGACCTGTATAATCGGTAATGGTGTAGTAGTAGACCCCGCTGTATTGCTAAAGGAAATGAGCGGGTTAAATGAAAGAGGAATTACAACAGACCATCTTTTAATTAGTGACAGAGCTCATTTAATCATGCCTTACCATATCGGACTAGATGAGCTTCAGGAAAACTTCAGGGGAAATAACAGCATTGGTACCACCAAAAGAGGTATAGGGCCCTGCTATGCGGATAAAATTGAACGTTCCGGTATAAGAATGTGTGATTTGATTGACAAGGATGAATTTATTAAGAAGGTTAAGGCCAACCTTGAACTCAAAAACCTTATAATAGAAAAAGTTTATGGTGGAAAATCGTATCAGGCCGAAGCTATAATTGAAGAATATTTGGGATATGCTGATAAGCTTAAAAAGTATATTACAGACACCACAAGTCTTCTTGCTGAAGCCATAGATGAGGGTAAGAATATTTTGTTTGAGGGTGCTCAGGCTAATTTCCTGGATATTGATTTTGGGACCTACCCGTTTGTTACTTCATCAAATCCTATTTCTGGAGGAGTCTGTACAGGTTCTGGTTTAGGGCCGATATACATTAATGAAGTGTATGGAGTACTCAAGGCTTATACCTCCAGAGTTGGAGCTGGTCCGTTCCCAACAGAGCAAAACAATGAGACAGGTGATACTATCAGAGAGCTTGGATGGGAATATGGTACAACAACAGGACGTCCAAGAAGATGCGGCTGGCTTGATACTGTTATGATAAAATATGCTGCTAAAATAAATGGTTTGACAGCCCTGGCTATCAACCATGTGGATACAATAGGCAAATTAAAGGAGATAAAACTTTGTACCGGGTATAAGTATAACGGGCAAACAATCAGATATTTCCCTGCAAGCCTGAATGAACTTGCAAAGTGTGAGCCTATATACGAAGTCTTTGAGCCGTGGAATGAGGATATTACCAACATAAAAAGCTTCGATAAGTTGCCTGAAAACGCTCGGAAATACTTAAATAGGATTGAAGAACTGGTCGGAGTGAAGATTGGACTTATAGGGGTAGGAAAAGACCGAGAGCATGTTATTGTGAGATAGATACTTCGGAATTACAATATAAAGCAATAACTAATAATATATTATAACAAAGCTGCTATGAAGCAACTGAAAGGCTGGATTTATGGCAGTTTTTGTTGTGCTCAGAAATAGGTATAAAATGTCATTCTCTTTTGATTTTAGTACGAAATGTCTGCTAAAAAAAATAAGAAAAATAATCCTGTATTTTTATTAAAATATGTTGACAAACTGTTATTTATTAAGTATTATTTATACTTGTGGTCAGGAAAAACCACTAATCAAATGACCCATTAGCTCAGTTGGCAGAGCACTTGACTTTTAATCAAGGTGTCCGCAGTTCGAATCTGCGATGGGTCACCAAAGATGCTGTTGCACAAGGAATGTTCATTATTCTAAGTACAACAGTTTTTTTATACCCATGGAGTACGATACTATAGAAATACCATCAAAGCGATCAAGAATGACTATAATTGTTTATGATGTTGAAGTATTATGTTTTTCGTGGTAATATTTTAACGTAATAGCAACAAAGATATAAAAGGTAATTTATAGCAATTTAAAATATAGAATCAGGAGGAGATCTTATGAAAACGATGCAGATAAACAAATCACTTGTAAAGACCGCAAAAAGTAATATCGGTGATGCTCTGCATGCACCTGATTTCATAGGATGCTGAACTCTTCGAAATTTACCGGAACATATACAATTCGTACTTGGTATTAAGTAAATCTTTCGTACTGGAATAAATCAAATTAGGTATCTTATTACTTCAGGTTGAATAACAACTTGTTATAAACAGGCTGCTGCAGGTATTACTCCTTCAGCAGTTTTCTATTGTCCGGAAAAGAATAAAATTACTTATCTTACTGCTTGTGCTGCTTGTGGTCTTTGCTTCAAATCAAGAAATTAGGAGGAGCAGAGAAATGAAATATCTTAAGGCTCAAAATGTGTTACCAGAAGATATGATAACAGCAATTCAAGAGTTTATAGACGGAGAGTTTATTTATATACCTCGTAAGGATGGCCAGCAAAGAGCCTGGGGGGAAAAGAGCGGTACTAGGGAGAACTTGATAGAACGGAACAATTTGATATATAGAGAGTACGTTAACGGCTCTTCGGTTGACACACTTGTTGGTAAGTATTACCTGTCCGAGCAAAGCATAAGACGAATAATCAGGCAGGAAAAAGTAAGAAAATCAAACTCAATACATAATCATTTGTGAAATTGAAATACCGGCTATATGGAGCTATATTTTAATTACAGATACCTTAAACACCATAGGTATACAGTTATATCACTACAATACTGTTTATCTAGTCAGTTACAGTTCAGTTGACATTATATGTGTGGTGTCTGAATTAAGCTTATGAAAGGAAATTAATTATGGCACTAAAAACTCATAGAGGTAAAACCTTATGGAAATTGCCTTCCCATGGCAGAGGAACCTGCCCTGTATGTAAAGCCACAAGAATAAAAATTCTGTATGAAATACTTAAAGGTGATGGGGGCAAGCTCATGGTATGCAAGCGGTGTCAGTACAAGGTGGTATGATAGAATGGGATATACGCTTAAAGTAATTGAGCCTTACCAGGGAATAAAGAATTACATTAATGCTGTTTTAACCAACGAAAGCCGGGATATGAACCAATTATGGATGAAGTATGCTGTTGAGCCATATTGGATGGATTGGGCTGAAGGACAATTCAATGAGCAAAGAATAAGAGAGAGTATTTCGAGACCTGTTAAGGAGGTTGTTAAGCTCAGAAAATCAATTGATGTACTGGAGGATTCTAGAATTGAAGCCCTGCTCCGGGAAAAGTACCAGGTGATTTCAGAGATGCTACCACCCCCCGACTCTGACAAAACAGTATGTATTTATCCAAACATATGCCTAGACCAGTCTGTACACGGTGTAGTCGGAACATGTGCGGGTGAAAATATACTGATTGAGGCAAATCCGTGGGTTGGAGGATGGGAGAAATATCTACCCTGGGTTCTGGCCCATGAGTATAACCATACTGTATGGGGGTACAATTTTTACTATCTCCAAGGAAACAAATTTCAGGACCTGATGACCTCGATAATTTCAGAGGGTTTGGCTGATTCTTTTGCAAAGGACGTATGTCCAGATTTGACTCCTTCCTGGATAAATGCTTTAACAGCTGATCAGGAAGCTCAACAATGGAATGTCCTTCAGGAATACATGAGACTGGAAGACAATATGGAATTACACCATCGGTTTTTCTTTGGAGATGCTAATAACAACACACCGCCGTTTACTGGCTACTCAATTGGTTATAATATAATCCGGGAATTTTTAAAGAAGCGACCTAATATTGGTCATGAAAAACTGGTTGAAACAAACCCTTGGGAAATACTTGAGGTCAGCAATTATAAAGGAGAATCCCTGATTTAAAAATAAGGGAGCCAAATATCATTTTTATTTTTGCGATGGAACATGAGGCATACATGTCAGATAGAGTTGATATGTATGCCTTTTATTAAGATTAAAAGCAGATTAAATTGCATGATAAAGCAAATTTTAATAGAATCAAGGATATTGAAAAATAATAGAAATTAATAAATGAATGATGTTTTCAAGAATGAGAAAGGTTTTTAAAACTGTTTATCCGAAATAAGGCAGGTATAAGTCTGATTGATTTGAAGTATATTACTTGTACAAAGAAAAATATTTATAAAATAAAATTAGAAGTGAATTGAGTAAAGGTAACAGCTGCTTTCGGAAAAATGAAAGATATGGATGACGTGATTGGAACCTTAGAGGGATGCGGTGTTATAGAGGATTAGTTTAGCTTTGATACTAACAAAAAAATAAAGTTAAAAAAAAGATAAAAAAATAGCTTGACTTTTTATACATACCCCGTTAAAATATACTTTGTCAGTCGGCAAACGGCCTGCTGATAAATGATATGGCCCATTGGTCAAGTGGTTAAGACACCGCCCTTTCACGGCGATAACAGGGGTTCGAGTCCCCTATGGGTCACCATTATAATTTTAAA
>JAEYWA010000193.1 GCA_023431385.1 Bacillota bacterium
CGACCAATTTTTAACTAACTACAAGATAATAAAATGGGCTGAAAGTAAAAAAGCATAATACATAATAAAGTTAACCTCATATAAGAGGTTTATTTTTTGCCCAAAAAAATGCCGCAATCTGCTTGAAGCACGAACAAATGTTTGATAAATCATTGAATAAAGAACACACGTTTGGTATAATATACCTAAAATAAATATTTGGACATAAAAAGGGGGAAGGTGCCTTCCGACCAAAGAATAACACCAACCCCCGCAACGTCCCACAAGGAGACAAGATAATTATATCATTGTCTTATCTCCTCGTGCAAGAGAGGGGTATAGTATGTTAAAAGAAGATGTAATTATCCGTATCCTGAGTAAGGCTGTTGATCTCCTTACTCAGGAAGCCGCCGTTCAAATGAGGAACATAATCGAAGAAGAACTTTATAATTATGATCTGCAGCCGGCCGAAAATTCTATAGTGCCATACGAGGGTATTCCTGAAAAACTTATCTTATTCATCACAACCAAAAAATTAGAAGGATTATCAAACAAAACAATCAAAAGTTACACATTACATTTAACCCGTTTCTCCCGCATAATACAAAAACGGTTAGAAGATATTGATGTTATGGATATCAGACGATATCTTGCTCAGTATGCTACTTCAGGAGTAAAAAACTCAACTTTAAACACAGAAATGAGTATTCTCAGAAGCTTTTTTAGCTGGCTTGAAGCCGAGGACTATATTGTAAAAAGTCCAATGCGCAAGATCAAGCCTACAAAGAAAGAGAAAAGGATCAGGAAAGCTTTATCTGCCGAAGAAATGGAAGTCATACGCATGGCCTGTAAAACTAAAAGAGAAAAAGCCATGGTGGAATTTTTCTATAGTACCGGCTGCCGATTGGATGAAGTCTACAAATTGAATAAGCAGGATATAAATTGGAACAAAAGCATGGTCAATGTAATTGGTAAAGGAGATAAGGAACGAACAGTATTTTTAAATGCCAGGGCGAAGGTTCATCTCTGGAATTATATAGAAAGCAGGCCGGATAAATGTGAAGCCTTATTTGTAGGCTCAAAATTGCCGTTTAAAAGGTTAGGACATCGGGGATATCAAAGAATATTTAACCAATTAGGAGAGAAAGCTGGAATAACAAAATCAGTACATCCGCATCTATTGAGACATACTACCGCAACAACCGCTGTAAATAACGGAGCAAGTATTCAGGCTGTACAACGTATGCTAGGACACACAGACCCAGCAACTACGCAGATATATGCTGATCTTAACACTGAAGAAGTACAACTTAACCATAAGAAATTTGTTTCATAAAACCAAAAAGCGGCAGCCGCAGCTCCGCTAATTGCCCTCCCTCAAATTCTTGTAGAACCCAAGGAAGGAGTTTATTTTGATTTTGGGATACTGAAATTATATCAAAGCTTGTATTTTTTGGCAATATGTAGTAGATTTATGATATAAAAAGGTTGATGGGAGTGATAATATTGAAGAAATTTATATCAGGATTGTTAGTTGGGGCCTTATTAATGAGCGCAGGTACATTTGCATCATCTAATTTAACAGCAATAAAGAGTGTTTTTAAAATTACTGTTAACGGGAAAGCAGTATCGCAAAACGTTGTTACTATTGATGGCACATATTATGCAGATATAAAGCAGTTAGCCGGAAACTTAGGAGTTAAGTATTCAATAGATGAAAAAGAAAAGAAAATCGCTCTTGGAGAGACACCTTTGCCAAAAGAATTAACAGCAAAAGACTATTGTAAGTTATTAATATCTGCCGGTTTACCTATTGGAAAGGTAGTTACATATACTGCTGAAACTGATAAAAATAAATTGTTAGGCAGACCTAAACAATATACAAGTAAAGTAAACTTTTCTGATACAACGCTCGAGCAAGGGGGGAGCGATCCCGTTGGCGGAAGTATAGAAGTTTTCGAAAGTAATCAAGATGCACAAACCAGAAAGGCTTACATAGATAAAATCGGAGAAGAAACTCCTTTGTTTTTAGAATACTCTTATATTAATGGGAAAGCTTTATTAAGGCTAAATAGTGACTTGACTCCAGAACAAGCAAACAAATATAAAGATGCATTTATGAAAATTAAATAGTTTACTATTAATAAGCTCCACTGTCTACTCAGGGGGGCTTATTTTTTTATTTCAATTAGTTCTGAGAGATCACATTCTAAAGCATCACAAATTAGCTCAAGGTGTTCAAATTTAACACCTAAAGCAATTTCGTGGTATAGGTCATTTATTGTATTATATCGTATACCTGTTACTTTTGATAAATCAGCCCGGCTCCATTTCTTTTTGCCTAACAACTCTGATAAATGTACTCTCACCATTTGTATTAAAACACCTTTTTATTTCAATTTTATTTCTGTTGGATAAAATTATCTTTATTATGTTGAAGATTTGCGAAAATCGTTGTAAACTAATAGTAAAGTTTACCATAAAAGGTACAATAAATAAATTATGATATTCTACTAAATTTGAGAAAATGAAAGAAAACAGGCGATTTTGAGAGAAGTGATACTAATATACCTGAGTAATATTCATCATAGTATTAAGATAATGCGAAGTAATTATTAAGAAAAATATATAAAAAGTTCCTTCAAATTTTTATATAGTGCTTTTTTGCATGATAATATACTTTTGAGAGGAAAGAAAAGTTTGCTCGTGATATAAAACTATTATGATTTATCATGCAAAGTATGTAAATTTTTCAAATTGACAAATTGGAGGTTTGAATTATTTTATAAAAATAAATAAAATAATTATCATTAATAAATAGGGAGGTGGTGTTATTTGATAGTAGTAATATATAGAAAGAGAGCCAATAAACAAGAGTCGGGAAACTTTAGTGTTTAATAAGCTCTCTATGCAATACCCTATTCAAGTATCACTTTTTATGTACTTTTATATGCACAAAATAATAGTATAATAATTTTTTTCACATGTCAAAAAGATTATTTAATAAAATTGTGATACCTCTATTTTTTAATACATGGAGGGATTATGAATATTCAGTGGGATAATTATGTTAATGCTCGTAATAGCTTAGTTAAAGACTTAATTGAAGCAGGTATTGATATATCAAAATTAGCAAGTGTGGAAAAACTTTATAAAGAATACCTTGAATCTGCATACATACAAAATTAATAAATTTTATTAAAAAAGCTGCCTAGGAGCAAATTATAGGCAGCTTTCGTTTATAGGACACTTCTTTTTATTATAATGCGACTAGAAAGGATAATTGTTGGTGAAGTACGAGGTCCTGAAGCAATTGACATGCTTCAAGCCATGAACACGGGTCATGACGGTTCACTATCCACGGGTCACGCTAATTCCACTTCTGATATGCTTTCCAGACTGGAAACAATGATTTTAAGCTCGTCAACACTGCCCCTTGAAGCAGTTCGTAAACAGATTTCTTCAGCAATTGATATTATTATATTCCTTTCAAGACTTAGAGATAAATCCAGGAGAACCATGGAAATATCTGAAGTATTAGGCCTTGAGAATGGACAGATCAGGCTGAATCCTTTGTACGCCTTCGAAGAAACCCACACAGACAATATCGTTTCATCCGACAAGGTTGCCGGATGTCTTAAAAGAACTTCAAATTCTTTGGTTAATACACAAAAACTCCGAAATTCCGGAATATTTGAGGAAATATGAAGAAGCTGAAATCATATAAAGGAGGGTTGTGCTCTGCAGGACTATAATATTTATATAATCACTACAAGGTGGAAGCTGTTTTATATTTTAACGGCATCAGCAGCAGTATTTGGTGTATCGTACCTGTTCTACAGAAGTGTTATTCTGGCAGGTATTCTCAGCCCTCTTGGGATACTATATCTGAAATACAAAAGAAAGCAGTTAACAGCCAAAAGAAAGCACGAATTAAACCTTCAATTTAAAGATCTGCTGACCTCTCTGGCCTCCTCTCTGTCAGCAGGTAATGCTATAGAAAATGCCTTTAGCAGCGCATTGGTTGATTTACTTGTACTGTACCCCAGCGAAGAATCGAGTATTATCAGGGAAACCAGAATAATAATTCATAAGCTCTCATTAAATGTGACAGTAGAGGAGGCCATTAAGGATTTGGCAAAAAGGTCGGATTTGGAGGATATAAACAACTTTTCTGATGTCATATGCATTTGTAAGCGAACCGGAGGCAATTTGATTGAGGCAATAAAAAATGCTTCAGGCATTATCAGTGACAAGATTGAAATGAAACAGGAAATAGAGACTCTCTTATCTTCCAGAAAGTTTGAACAAAAAATTTTGAATATTATGCCTGTAGTAATGATACTAGTTTTATCGGTTACCGCTAAGGATTATATCAGCCCCATTTTTACCACAATACAGGGGAAGGTTGCCATGACAGCATGCCTGATGCTGCTTTCGGGAGCATATGCAATATCCAATAAAATTATGAATATTCGATTGTGAGGTCGCATGTTTTTACTAAAAATTGTTACCATACTGGTTTTAGCAGGAAGTATAACGTACTTACTTGTTATACTTTTGACGAAACATTCTGATTACTCCGATTACATAAATGCACTTGATAAGAAGGAGTTTTCACTAAAAAGTTTTTTCCCCATTGGGTTTTATATTCTCGATAGGCTTAGCTATTCTTATAATACCTCCTATGACAGGAAAATGCTTAGTTACCTTTCTGAAATTTACGGACAGGAGTACTCTGCTTTTTATGTTAGGGTTATGTATGCTAATAAAATAGTATTAATAGCATTATTCATTCTTATTGAGCTGATAACCGGGCTTATTACAGGCTATGACCTCACATACATTGTCTACGTCTTATTACTGCTTGTGTTGCTTTTGTTTTCTCAGGATCAGAAACTTGGTAGTAAAGTGAAGAAAAGAAGATTGGAGATACAGCTGGAATTTCCCAATTTTATTAATAAGTTAACATTGTTGTTAAATGCGGGCTTGACCATGTCAAAGGCCTGGGAAAAAATTTCATCTGACAGAAAGCCGAATAATTACAATAACTCCTTTTATTCAGAGGTTGATAAGACTGTAGCTGATATCAAAGCTGGAAGGAACGAGGCCGAGGCGTACAGCCAGTTTGCCAAAAGGGCTAAAACTCCGGAAATATCAAGACTTATGTCTACAATCCTTCAAAATACCAAGAGAGGTGGAAATGATTTGGTTCTTTCAATGAGACTGCAATCCAATGAGTGCTGGGAGATGCGTAAAAATGCCATAAGAAGACTGGGAGAAGAGGCATCTACTAAGCTGTTACTACCCATGATGATTATGTTTTTTGCGATCATTATAATTATTGTAACCCCTGCGATTCTCTCCATGCGGGGAATATCGTCTGAATTTTAAGCCTATGGTGCTTTAAAAACCAGATATAACAACAACTACATAGCTTGGCTGATAATAAATACTTAAAAGGAGGTTTAAAAGATGAGTCCTATATTCAAGAGGTTTATAGCAGAGGAGGACGGCATGGTTATATGACAATCTTATAAGGTGTCTTACTTTTTATTATTGTACAAAGATTTTAGTTGACTAATTTAGGAAGTATCCAGAATTTTGTGTTTATAAATTTTCCTGGTTAACAAGGTATGCATGTATATTTAATAACTTTAGGATAAAGTAAATTTTTTTATAATTGGAAAAGAATTTAATACTATTATTAATATTTTTTTACTATTTATGGAGGTATGAGGAAAGCTATGTCGTATTAAAATAAGAAATTTGGGGGATACACCACTGTGAAATAATTTCTGTAAAATAAGCTTTCTATGATAAAATCTAAATATCATAGGGGGCTTTTTTTATGGCAAGAAGAACAGAAACAATGAGTGAAGAGAAAAAGAACACATTTATTGGGGAGTGCCTGTAATTTTGTGTTTTTTGTCATCTCTTGAGTTAACAAAGCTGACATAATACTATTATAAACGGCCTGTATAAGCCGTATCAGGTTTGCGTGATATATGGATTTTGCGCAGTTGCGTATTTTATAAATATTCCGAAGTAAATAGTTAATATCCTAACTGCTTTCCTACGATAAGTACTTTTATCCTATCTTTGATAAACTGCCCTCTAATGATTGTAAAATCATTACATATTCTATTAGGGCTTTTACAATCTACACAATAGCCTAAATTGGTACATGGAGTGTTTTTACCTAATCTTTTTGCGTCAATTGGAGCAGAGTAATTTCTAACTCTTTTTTCTGCTTCTTCTATGTTCCTAACAATTTTATTTATACCAGTTACTAAAATAACCTGTTTAGGTCCATAAATCATTGGTGCAACCCTACTTCCATTACCATCAATATTGTAAAGTTCTCCATCTTCTGTTAAGGCATTTGTACTGCACATAAAAGTATCAGCAGAAAAGTTTTGCATATAAATTTGTTTTTTTTCTTCACTTGTAATACCTTCTTTGTACTTATCTAAAAAAGTGTAGTTTCCTTTACGCAGAAAATCTATAGCACCTGTTTCAAAGAGTGTCATTGAATCGCCTACACCCACTACAGAATTTTCATCTATAAGTTCTTTTAAAAGTCCTTTTAATTCAACATCATCCTTAACGAAAAAACCTGCCATATTGCGTTTTCTTAAATTATTTATAGTTCTCTCAATTTGTTTTTCTAAAAACCACAAAACATCATTATCCATCTAAATGTATATCCTTTCCATAAATAAAGTTTAACTCTTATTTTTATGATACTAATATCATACTTTATAATAAAATACTATTCTGTAACAATAATATAAATAATTTCCCATATATTCAACCATTTTACGAACTAAATCTGCCCATGTAAAAACGTGATTTTATGGAGACTCTTAAGTTATGGAAGTGTAACAAATAGACATTACATTTGATAGGAGTATCCAAGATGATTGATGTTAACATAAGGTAAAACAATAATTAATGTGATTTTCGTTTACACAAAACTCAAGACAGTCTCCATTATCGCTGCACTTCTACTTGCTATGATATTCACATTGGGCACCAAACGAACACTTAATAATATAAAGCCTCGTATCTTCTACATTAATTGGTATACACCCTAAATATCCACCACACAAACTATTTCCAGAGCTTGATTCACAGACCCCTTTGCATCCACTATGACAGGGTTGTACACCTTCAAGTCCATAACTCATACCAAGTATCAAATCAACCTCTTCTTCATACCTGTCATATAGTCCTGCGTACTTCCAATACAACTTAGAAATACCTCGTTCAAGTAAACCATCCATTACCCCTCCATTTCTCTTACTTGCCATATTCTTTTTCCTCTCATTCTTTTTAGGTATTACTTTGTTTTCATCTTTAGTAACAGCAACAATATACTCCTCCACATTCTTCATAGGTCTATCCCAATAAAAGAAGTGCAATAAACGCAGGAGTTCGAGCCTATTTAGCTCTGTTTTATCTTTAAGCAATTTATACCCAGTGATTTTCGCATCCTGTATTACAATTCTGTATAGAGCAGCATTTGTAAACTTTAGATATGGATAATTTAGTTTTGAAAATTCCTTATTTAGCTGAATCTTTGCCTTCTGGGCCTCATACTTAATATATTCTCTGGCGTAATTATCTTCATAAAAAAACTTTATTCCAGGAACGCAAGAAATTCCGCTATAGCTTCTTCGATATTCAGTTCTATCAATTCGAATACCCAGCTCCCACTCCCTTAGAGACACCATATAATGTCTTGGTATTACTAAATCTATATATTGACAAATATGTTGCAATGCTTCATCAAAAGTTACCTCTCTAATAACATCATATTTGCAGTGTATTCCTTGGTTAAATTTTCGCATTCGTTCTTCAATAAACATCTCAGCTATTGCACTTCTATCAATCGAATTGATTTCATGAGAAGATTTTAACTGAAACTTTTCTCTATTAGAGTACCAAAAGTCACTCTCTGAAACGAATGTTGATAAGATACTTTTATAAGAGACACTATCCCTTGTTTTATAATAATCAAATAAATCCAGCAACTATTACCCCTCCAAAAAAAACTCTGGTTATATATTCAACGTGGCTCTACTATTTTCTGCATAATATTATCGAGTTTAGGTAAATACACATATGAACCCAAAAGCATTGCCGTAGACATAATTCAAATATATTATAGCACTAATTACTGCTAATGGCAATTATATAATACTGCTTTTGGTTTGTATATGGTTTCATAAAAAAATTGTAAACTGTATACAGGAGGAAGTTGAAATGGATTACAAAAGGTTAGGCCATAATATAAAACAACAACGAAAAAGCCTTAACTTAACACAACAACAAGTTGCGGATAAGACTGGTTTTGCATTAAATTTCATTGGTAATATTGAACGAGGAGAGCGTAAGGTTAGTGTTGATACTTTGGCAAAAATTGCAGACTGCCTTGATATTTCAGTAGATTCTTTACTTGATAATTCTCAGCCCTTTTCTGAAGCAGCTATAAATAATGAGCTTAATTCTCTTATTTCGAAATGTAGTAGTAATGAAAGATATAGAATTATTAAGATGATAAGACTAATGTTCCCACATTTATAATATTAGTAAAATTAACTGGGTAAAACTCCAAGTATTTATTAGCTTACTTGGCTTAGTTTACTTTATTGAGGTTCCCCATGAATTTGCTATAGCCTCCAATTCATCTATTTCATAAAGATTCTCCCAATAAGCTAACAAATCATATTTTTTATTTTGCAACCTTTCAAGTATGATGAAAATTTCTGGTTGGGTAAAAAAGAAATTTTCTTTATTTTCATTAGCTTTCTGTACTATAATTTCGAGTCTCTCTTCAATAAAATCTTTTAATATTTCTAATGGATTCTCATTTTTACTGTATAATTTTTCTATGTCTTTTAAAAAGAATGTAGACATTTCCTTATCATAAAATGAGCCAAGGTAAGTATAGAACTTCTTTTCAATAAAGTTCAGAATTCTTATCGGATTTGTATCAGGAAGTTCACTAATTAAAGTTTGTATATATTGAAATTGATTATCTGCTAATTCAAAAACTGCACTAAGAGCATTAATTTCACGTTTTATATGTAATGGGATATTTATTTCGGATTTATATGCTAACGCATGAGATAACTCTGACCAATTATCCTGACAAATTGTTCGTAGTTGAAGTTCGCAAAAAAATTGCTTGCCTTCCAAAGTCTCACAAATATCATAGTGTATAGACTGATATCCAAATGTATTTTCGCCTAATTTTTCGCTCATATCTTCCCGCTTAGTTATCCTTGAGCCAAAATGACTTTTTATAATTGAATCGGCTAAATGTAAATTTTCTTTGAATTGAACGACGGCTCTTACACCTACTTTGTCATGTATGTCATCATATGTTTTGTCTTTTCTGCTAAGTTTTTTTATTAGGCTGTCAATTTCCTTAGTGCGATAGCTTGTTTTTGCATATATTTCAGATAATTTAAGTACTTTTGATATCTCATCCTTTATAGAATTTCCAATTTGCTTGTAAAACTTTTCTTCTTCTGTCCATAATTCACGTACAGCTCCATTAAAAATACTCATCTTGTTGATACCACCTTAGTGAGTGCATCAATAAATTCAATTCTGGTTTTTCCATCCTCAGTACCATGGAATGTAAGCTTCTCTCTTACTACATCTTTTTCTCCAAGTATTTTTATACCACTTTCAAACTCATATTGAACTTTTTTAATTCTATCCTGAATTAGTTTATTATCTTTTGAAAATGTATGTGGGCTAATTTTATTAGCAACTAATTTGTCCATATAACTTTGGATTTTATCAGCTGGTAAAGAGCGATGTGCAAAATCTAAAGGATTTATAGTTGAACTATTATTAGTCAACTCAGATATGAGATGTGTATGTACCTCTGTTTTTTGTTCTGATGAAATATCTGAACCATTAATGAATTGTATTGTTGTTTCAAAGAATTTCTTAGTTGTTATATGCGGTTCTTCTTTCAATTTGCATCCTAAAAAATCCTTTAAAAAGAAATCGGCAACATCACGGTTTTGGTAATATCCCTGTTGTTGGTCACAAAGATACCCTGAAACCTGATTAGCTGAATCAAGATGAAAAAGTACGATTTTGAATAGCTTTGTTTTCTTTGTTAGCATGAGGTCTTTGATATGTTGTACATTAAAAGTGGTTTGTCCAGAAGTATTCTGGTCCCTTTGAATTCTTACTCCTTCTTCCCTTTCAACTTTTAATATAGCAAGAGCATGGGTTTGACTTGTATGACATGGAATAAATAAAAGTATTCCACCAGGGTTTTGGGCTGTCTGAACAACATGAAGTTCTTTTGCAACTTCCTGGGTTATTCTTATTGTTTCGGATTCATTTACTGGAAAACCATTTCTAATTCCTAAATCAAAAAACTCAACAATTAACTTCTGCACTCTTGATTCATTAGTTATATCAATTGCTATTTCAAAAGATGAACTGGAACAGATAGTAGAAGTAATTTTATCGTGAAAAAATCGTGTCAATTCAGCATCAAATTCAGTAGGAGTATCACTTAATATAACATCTTCAGCAACAGCATCTGGATTTTGTTTAATAAACATTTTTGCAAATTTCTTTGGCACATCATGAACGATTAATTTATCAACCACGAGATTTTGCAGATTTTCTCTCATAAAAAGCACCTCACATAGTTTTAAAGGTAATTTATATTTCCATCATATCACATTAAATGCATAATTAGTAGCAAAATGTAAAATAATATAACCTTTTTGTTTATATGCATTTATTAAATATGCATAGAAAATAAAAATGATAAAGCATTATCAAAGCTTGTAAAATATTAGCAGGATTATTTATATTAATGTAGAACTTGTTTTACTGATAATAATTAGAAATAGAAATTGGAAGTGTCTCAATAAAAGTGAATTGTAAAATTTTTGGGGTGTATGTTTTGATACAATACTATATTGCATTAACATTAATCCATATAAACAATAAAGATATTAATTACCTTATTAAAGAACTTAAAGATGAAGATACTATAAGTATTCTTAATGGGAATTCATATGAAATGTGCTATTGATTTATAGCAGCCTTGCCTTGGTTAATAGTAAGAAGACTTACCAACAGGAAGGTTGCAACACCTATAGATATAATTTCACGTATTGTTGGGCTTTAAAGCACTACTCATGCAATTACAGCCTTGAAATAAGAGGGGTAGTAATTATGAATGCTAAAAAGTATATGTAAGACATGATTATGTATTTTCATATGCTATAATGAAAACTAAGTTCACATATTAGAATTATTAGGAGAAGTAACAAATGATTAATAACATAGAAACAACAAGCCAAGAACTCTACAATCATTTATACGAAGCTTGCAATATTTTAAGGGGCCCTATCAATCAAGATGATTATAAGAGCTACGTTACGCCAATTTTGTTCTTTAAAAGGCTTTCAGACGTTTATGATGAGGAAACAGAAAAAGCCCTTTCAGAATCAGATGGGGATTTTGAGTATGCAAATTTTCCTGAAAATCATAGATTTATTATTCCAGATGATTGCCATTGGAATGACATCCGTGAGAAAACAGAGAATATCGGTAGTGCGATTGTAACAGCAATGACTCGCATTGAGAGGGCAAACCCAGACACTTTACATGGTGTATTCAGCAGCTTTGACGATGCGAACTGGACAGATAAGGGTAAACTCTCTGATTCAAGATTGAAAGACCTTGTAGAACATATGTCTAAAATTAATGTTGGTAATAATAACTATTCTGCTGATATTATGGGTGATAGTTATGAGTACCTTATTAAAAAATTTGCAGATATGAGCAAGAAAAATGCAGGAGAATTTTATACTCCACGTATTATCGTAAAGCTTCTCGTCAAAATATTAGCTCCGAAGGCTGGGGAAACGGTATATGACCCGACGTGTGGTACGGGAGGTATGCTAATTGAAGCAATTCGATACATGCATAACGATAAAAAAACTTATGGGAAGATTTATGGTCAGGAAAAAAATCTTTCCACTTCTGCTATAGCCCGTATGAACTTATTTCTTCATGGTGCTGAGGACTTTAAAATTGTTCAGGGGGATACGCTTCGTAACCCGAACTTTATGCAAATGGGACAACTTGCAACATTTGACTGTGTAATTGCTAATCCACCATTCTCGCTGGATAATTGGGGTGCAGATATTTTTGAATCAGACATTTATGGTAGGAACCTTTGGGGAACACCACCTCCAACAAATGGTGACTATGCCTGGGTTCAACACATGGTTAAATCTATGGCTATTAAAACTGGACGTTGTGCTGTCGTCCTTCCGCATGGTGTTCTTTATAGAGAAAATAGGGAATATGGAATTAGAAAAGCTTTAATTGAATCAGATAAATTAGAGTGTGTGATTTCATTGGTAGAAAATCTTTTTTATGGTGCGACTATTCCTACTTGCTTATTAATATTCAGAAATGAAAAATTAGAAAGCCGAAAAGGGATGATTTGTTTAATTGATGCATCAAAAATATATACTCCTCAAAGAGCACAAAACATTATGACGGAAAATGATATAGAATATGTTTATAAACTCTATAGTGACTTTTCTGATGTTGAGGCGACTGTAAAGGTAGTGTCAATTGACGATATTAGGGAGAAGGATTATTCACTTTCAGTTAATAGATATATCGAAAAAAACCAAGAAGCGACAGCTTCACTTAGTTTTGCAAGAAAGAAATTTTTCAGTACAATGGACAATTTGTTTGCTTCTGAAGCTAAATTGAAAGAACTATTGATTGAAGGAGGATACATCAATGAATAACAGTATTACAATTGAAGAATTAAAATCCTACCTTTGGAATTCTGCTGTTCTTTTACGTACGCATATTGATGCTGGTAGTTATAAGCAATATATATTCCCGTTATTATTTTTTAAGCGATTATGTGATGTATATGATGAAGAATATGAAAAAGCTTTGGTAGAATCGGGTGGTGATAAGGACTACGCTGACTTTAAGGAAAATCATAGCTTTAATATTCCTAAAGGTTCTCATTGGAAGGATGTTCGTGAACATTCAACTGACATTGGAAAAGCTATTATCAATTCTTTTAGAGCAATTGAAAAAGCTAATCCCGAAAAACTCCACGGCGTATTTGGAGATGGTGCATGGACAAATAAAAATAGATTGCCTGACAACTTATTAAAAGATTTAATTGAGCATTTTAGTAGCAAAACACTCTCTATTGCAAACTGCCCTGAGGATGAGCTTGGTACAGGGTATGAGTATCTAATAAAAAAGTTCGCTGATGATAGCGGACACACTGCACAAGAATTCTATACAAATAGGACTGTAGTACATCTTATGACTGAATTACTTAAGCCTTTGTCAGGGGAATCTATTTACGACCCTACCTGCGGTTCAGCTGGCATGCTAATTTCTTCTATTGCGTATCTAAAGAAGCAAGGTAAAGAATGGCGAAATGTTAAACTCTACGGACAAGAATTTAATCAACTGACCTCTTCTATCGGTAGAATGAATTTATTCCTCCATGGAATTAAGGAATTTCACATTGTTAATGATGATACACTTGTAAACCCTGCCTTCATTGAATGTGGAGAACTCAAGAAATTTGACCTGGTACTCGCAAATCCTCCATACTCTATTAAGCAGTGGGATAAAGATGCTTTTTCAAATGATAAATATGGACGCAATTTTCTTGGGACACCTCCACAGGGTAGAGCTGATTATGCATTCTTTCAACACATTATTAAGAGCATGGATATCAAAACAGGCAGATGTGCAATCTTGTTTCCTCATGGAGTATTATTTCGTAATGAGGAAAAAGAAATGCGTATGAATTTAATAAAAAGTGACCTTGTAGAGTGTGTTATAGGATTAGGACCGAACTTATTCTTTAATGCTCCAATGGAAGCATGTATAATTATTTGTCGCACAAGTAAAAAGGAAGAACGTAGGGGTAAAATCCTTTTGATTAACGCTGTTAAAGAAGTCACTCGAAAAAATGCTCAAAGCTACTTAGAAGACCAACATATTTTGAAGATAGCAGATGCATATAACAATTATAAAGATATTAAGGGATTCTCTTCTGTTGTCACTATAGATAATGTAGAAAAGTTTGATTATTCATTAAGTATCCCTCTTTACATGAAAACTGTCGAATCAGAACAAGTTGCTGATATGAGAACTCTTACTCAATGTATTACAGACTGGAAAGAAAGTGGCGTTGAAATTCGAAGTGTATATGAAGACCTAAAAATAATCATGAATGGAAATGGTAGGTGATAATTATGGCAAAATATAAATTTAGTGATATTGCGATAAACAGCACAGTTAAAAAGAAACCTACCGAGGAAGACAAGCTAACTTATCTTGGGTTAGAACACTTAGATTCTGGATGTTTACAAGTCACACGCTTTGGTTCTGAAGTTGCTCCTATTGGTGAAAAACTTATAATGAAGAAAGGTGATGTATTATTCGGGAAACGTAGAGCCTATCAGAAAAAAGTGGCCATTGCACCTTTTGATGGTATTTTCTCAGCACACGGTATGGTACTTAGACCTAATGAAAATATTATCAATAAAGAATTCTTTCCGTTTTTTATTAGCTCGGACTATTTCCTTGACGCTGCAATTAAAATTTCAGTTGGCTCACTGTCACCTACAATTAACTGGAGCACATTAAAAGAACTGGAATTTGAACTTCCACGCCTTGAGAAACAAAATAAACTTGCAAAAATACTTTGGGCAGTTGAGGATACAAAGAAAAACTGCCAGGAAAGTTTAGATGCACTTATCGTTCTAAAGAAAAGCTACTTAAATGAAATTTTTAGTAATACTTCTGAAGATATAAATTGGACTAATTCAACTTTTGGTGAGGTCTTTGATTTTATATCAACGAATAACTTTTCAAGAGCAAATATGAATGTTGAATCTGGAAGTATTCACAATATTCATTATGGAGATATCCACGTAAAGTATTCTGAAATTTTGGATGTTTGCGATACTCCAGTTCCATTTTTAAATGACGATGTTAATTTATCAAAATTTAAGGCAAATGATTATTGCGAAAACGGTGATATAGTAATTGCAGATACGTCTGAAGATTACGACGGTGTTTGTAAAGCAGTAGAAGTAATTAATATCGGTGAAGAAAAAATTTTAGCGGGATTGCATACTTTTCACTGTAGACCAAAGAAGAATTTATTCGTTCCTGGATTTTTAGGTTACATTATGAATTCACCATATATACATAATCAAGCTGTAACTTTGGCTGCAGGAATTAAGGTGTATGGTGTAAGTAAAAAAAATCTTTTAACTATTAGAATACCGATTCCAGAAAGAATGGAACAAGAAAAAGTTGTAGGCTTACTTGTTGCAATTGATAAGCAAATCAATAGTTTAAAAATCTATTTGAATAATACTAATGCTTTACAAAAAAAAATATTGCGAGACGAGGTGAGTGAAGATGTTCAATGAAGATAATACAACGGAGCAATTGCTTATAAAGACAATAAGTGGAAATGGATGGAAATATATTGAGTCTGATAAACTGGAAAGGCAGTTTACTGATGTAATGGTTGAACCAATTGTAAAGTCAGCTCTTATTCGGTTAAACCCAGAAATTGCAGAAGAGCCTGACAGAGCTAATGAAGTAATACATAAACTCCGTTCAATTATCCTATCAGTTCAGGCACATAACCTTGTTTCCCAAAATGAACTTTTCAAAAAGATTATCTTTGAGAATAACTCATACCCTTTTGGCAAGGATGGGAGAATGGTTCCTTTACGCTTCTTTGATTACGATAATATTGGAACCAAAGAAGATTTAAATGAATATATCGTAACAAATCAATGGGTATTCCCAAAAGAAGATGGTGGAAAACGGCTTGATATTGTTATGCTTGTCAATGGTTTTCCAGTAGTTATCGGTGAAGTAAAAACTCCAGTAAGACATGCAATAACATGGGCAGACGGTGCTGGAGATATTGGAGCCTATGAAAAAAGTGTTCCACAAATGTTCGTCACAAATGTATTTTCTTTTGCTTCTGAAGGAAAATGCTATCGTTATGGCTCTGTCGGTATGCCTGTTACTCTTTGGGGCCCATGGCATACACCTGATAACAAAAGCGAAGGTACTCTTGCAGACGTTGCACGTTCAGCATCAGATATGCTGACTCCTAAAGTTGTTATGGATATTTTACAATTCTTCACTATTTTTGCTACAGATAAAAAATATCGAAAAATCAAAATTGTTTGTCGTTATCAGCAATACGAAGGAGCAAATCTTATTGTAGGGCGTGTTAAATCAGGATACCCGAAGAAAGGCCTGATTTGGCATTTTCAGGGGAGTGGTAAATCACTCCTGATGGTATTTGCAGCTCAAAAACTTCGAATGACAAAGGAATTAAAGAATCCAACTGTAGTTATTGTAGATGACCGTATTGACCTTGAAGAACAAATCACATCCACGTTTAATGCTTCTGATATTCCCAATATGGCAAGTGCATCTACAAAAGAAGAACTTATCAAGTTTTTCAAACAGGACACAAGAAAGATTTTAATTACAACTATATTTAAATTTGGTGAGGTGGATGGAGTTTTAAATGAACGGGACAACATAATTCTTATGGTAGATGAAGCTCACCGTACTCAGGAAGGTGACCTTGGTGAAAAAATGCGTCAATCTTTACCTAACGCATTCTTTTTCGGATTAACAGGTACACCAATTAACCGAGCTGACAAAAATACCTTTTACACTTTTGGTGCTACCGAAGATAGAACAGGATACATGAGCCGTTATTCATTCTCTGATTCTATACGTGATAAGGCTACACTTCCACTTCATTTTGAAGCAGTTCCTGTTGACCTTCATATTGATATGGATGCTGTCGAAGCTGGCTTTGAAGAACTAACAGAAGGCTTGAGTGCTAATGAAAAAACAGAGCTTGCTAAGCGTGTTAAACTTGAAGCGATAATGAAATCACCAGACCGTATTCATAAAGTCTGTGAGCATATTGCAAATCACTATAAGACAAAGGTTGCTCCAAACGGTTTTAAGTCTCAAGTAGTTTGTTATGACCGTGAATGCTGTGTACTCTATAAAAAGGAACTGGACAAAATACTTGGTGAAGAAGCAAGTACAATTGTTATGCACACTGCAGGAGATAAAGCTGATGATTATAAGGATTGGAAGCGTGACCGTGATGCAGAAACAAAGATTCTTGACCGTTTCCGTGATGCCTCTGACCCGTTGAAAATAGTGATAGTTACTTCCAAACTATTAACAGGGTTTGATGCTCCTATCCTGCAGACAATGTATCTCGATAAGCCGATGAAAGACCATACTTTGTTACAGGCTATTTGCCGCACTAACCGCATTTATGGTACTGGTAAAACACATGGTTTGATTGTTGACTATATTGGTATATTTGACAATGTTGCAAATGCCCTTGATTTTGATGAAAAGAACGTACAGAAAGTTATTACCAATATTGAAAAGGTTAAAGATGAGCTACCACACTTAATGGAAAAGTGTCTCGGCTACTTTAGAGGAGTCGACAGAACAATTGAAGGCTTTGAAGGTTTAATGGCTGCTCAGGACTGTTTGCCAACGAATAAGGAAAAGGATGCCTTCGGTGCTGACTTTGTAGTCTTATCCCGTGCATGGGAAGCATTATCACCAGACCAATTTCTTGGACCATACAAATTAGATTATATATGGCTTAGCCGTGTATATGAATCAATAAAGCCTATTGGTGGCGGCGGTACAATGATTTGGATGGTTTTGGGAGCAAAGACTATTGACCTTGTACATCAGAACATAACAGTAGAAGCAGTTAGGGATGACCTTGATATATTAGTAATGGATGCAGATATTATTGATGAATTTTTGTCAGCTAAGGGTGATGTAAACAAAAAGAGCAAAGAAATTGAAATTAAACTTATAGCTCGTTTGAGAAAACACCAGGGAGACCCTAAGTTCATAAAGCTTGGTGAGCGTTTGGAAGAATTACGTGAAAGGCATGAACAAGGGCTTATACAGAGTGTTGAGTTCTTGAAGATGCTATTACAGCTGGCAAAAGAGACCATTGAAGCGGAAAAGACAGTTGATACTGAGGAAGAGCAAAATAAAGCTATTTCAGCATTGACAGAGCTTTTTAATAGCATTAAAAGTGAAAATACGCCAATAATTGTTGAACGTATAGTTGCGGATATTGATGAAATAGTAAAAATAGTACGATTTCCTGGTTGGCAGGATACTACTGAGGGCAAGCGTGAGGTAACTGCCGCTTTACGTAAGATAATTTGGCTCAAGTATAAGATTAAAGATAATGAGTTATTTGAGAAAGCCTATAAATATGTTGAGATGTATTATTAGAGTTTAATAATTTTGGTCATTAAGAGGTTCATGTATTAGGGAAACCTAATATTAGTAGTATGCTTGCGTATTAGTGCGCATTCCAATTTTATGGAATGCGCATAAATGAATTTTTATACGCATTTTGAGTTTTGTTTAGCGAGAATACTGACATTCCATTCAATATTATAATTATTGGATACCTTTTGCCGTTCAAAAACTTTTCGTTTCATGGCTTCTCTAAAAGTACATAAAATCTGTATAACTCATTTAAATCATGAATTATGCCTTGCAGATGTATATTATAAATGTCGCCCATATCGTCTATTGGTTTTGATGTGGAATACGCTGGTATTGTTGATGTCCTCAAAAGAGAATTGAAGTGGTAGATGCTGCCAATTACCCGATAGATATGGTCTAAATAATCATTTTGAATTTCCGAAGGTACTTTGTGATAATCGAACAAATCTGCAAATGCATCTAATGAATTGGCTATGTAAGCATACTTAACATTCGAAGAATTCTCAAGCAATTTTTGTAATTTACCAATTCCAGAAACCAAAGCCTCTACATTATGTTCTTTATTATTTTCCTTATCGTCTTCGTTTACTGCATCTATCATTTCGCCTTTTCCAGTATTAAGCCATTCCTCATTTATTCCAAACTTTATGCAAATCAATTTGACTAAAGTGTTTGAAGGAAACTCTTTATCAGATTCCATTTTACTAATATGTGAGTGACTCACGCCAACCGTTTCGCCGAACATTGCTTGAGTTAACTGAACTTTGTTTCTTACTATCTTAATACGTTCTCCTATCGTGTTCATAGAAAATCCTC
The DNA here is from genome assembly GCA_023431385.1 of Bacillota bacterium. Classification (GTDB taxonomy): domain Bacteria; phylum Bacillota; class Clostridia; order Acetivibrionales; family DSM-1351; genus Ruminiclostridium. The sequence continues at coordinate 19,201 of JAEYWA010000193.1, forward strand.
CAGTAACATTATAACAAATTTAATTGTATAATGTGCGTTTCACAAATAATTATCTTGACAAATGTGACTCACACACATTATAATATAAAATTAAGTGGTTAATTAATATTTGATTTTATTTTATCACATAAGTTGACAAGTAACATACATAAGTTCAAATAATAAAGTTTAATAGAATGCGAAGCAACAAGACGAGAAAATGAGCCTTTTATATATAGTAATCCACCTGAAGTTAACCACCTACTCTTTAGAAGCAAGTCTTGCAAATCATATCCTAAAGTCTTTGAGGCGTTACCCAAGAATATATATGCACCTGCAGACATGAGTCCTAATCTGCAGTTCTGCGTTGGTAGATAAATAGTCTTTTGATAGGTAGGAACAATGCTTCCAACACACAAACCTTAAGATTACATTTGAGAAGGACAACAAACACCAGAAATAATAATAAAAGGAGCAATATGGCTACAAAAATATCTCTAAAAAAAGAAATAACGAAAAAGCAAAGAAATATAGTAAATGTGCAAGAGTCAGATACAATAGATATTTCTGAGGAATCTATAGCTTCAAGGGCTATGCAAAGGCAGGCCCTGCCTCCCGTTTCATATGTTAATCAATATCAAACCAGGAAAAGAAGAATAGATGGGTTTTGTCAGATTAACTTAACTGAATTAATTGAAAAACACCCTCATAATAAACGAATTATTGACCAGTTTATAATAGGTGCTAATGCTCTATTATATCCAGGAGTTAACGAAAACACTGTTAATGTCTTATTTGAAGGGTTAAAATACTTTATTGAATTTTTAAATAGCAACAGGAATTTGAGCAATATTGACGTTATCAACATGTCAGATATCAATATAACTGTTGCTCAATCATTTCGTAATTATTTACAAAGTGTTTATCCTAAGCATACGAAAAAAAGCAGGTGGTATAACACTGTAATAAGGATAATTAAACACCTTCAAAAACTATATCCAGAGAACCCCGATATTGGACACGGCAATATTTGGCCAAAAGGGCCAAGACATAACATAAAAAAAATTAAAGGATATCTCCCACGACAGATGGAGCAGCTGTGGAAAGCGTGTATAGAGGATATTGATAACATAATGAATTTTCATGAAACATATTTAAAGCTTGAGGAAGAGTTATACGAGGACGATTGGAATCTTGAAAACATAATGTATTTACTGAAGACTCGCTGGGAAAGTCCTGCAATAGTAAAGTATACAGCACCGTCTCCAACAAGGGTTTACTATATATTAGGTAGAAATTATCCCAAGAAAGTTGAAGAATTATTTCTGAAAGGGTACACATATGAAAAATTATATAACATATTTATGCACAATGGTTCAGAATTAGCTTCGCATGGGCGTTTACCTACACGAACCCGTATCGTACAAAAGCCGAATAAAGAAAGAGCAAAAATACAATTTAATTTGGCATTGGCAACACTTAAAAAAAGGTTTCCTTTGTTTCCGTATTATTACAGCATCGACTTGGCAAGAGATTTATTATCAAAATGCCACTTTAGAAATTTGACTAACAATACATTATGCCCCATGATAAATAAAATTGTATTTTGGTCCTCCACAAAAATAGAATTCATGAAAGGGACTTTAGGTAAAAATGCAGTTTATGCAGCTTCTCATTTTGTTAAAGATACATTATACCCATTTTTATTGCTCTGCCTTATTAACACAGGGTGGAATGTCGAGAGTATACTTTCCATTAGTGACAATGTTGATTCACACATAACACCAGATTTAATTGACCCTGAAAATTATGTTTTGATTCATGGGGATAAGGTTCGTGGCTCAAGTGGTAAAAAGCCAATATCTATTACCCATCGTTCAAGCAAGAAGAAGAAATATAGCACTTACCGATTGCTTAAGTATGTTGAAAGTGTTATTACACAATATAAAGATAGCCCGTATTATAAGCAGGGTTTTTTATGGCAATATACCATGGACTTAGATAAGACTACATTAATAAATACATTTAATGAACAATTTAGTTTATTTAATGTAAGTGAAAGATTTGTCAAACGTCATGAGTTCAAAGCTTTCCCAGATGGTAGCATTTCTCACCCGAAAATCAGGTCGGGATATGCAGCACTGCGTCAACTACTTGGCTCAACAGAATGGGATATTGGTGAGGACTTTTGCCATAAAAATACAGAAACAATTATACATTACACCTCAGATGAAAGCAGTAACATAGTTCAGGATATGGTCATTAAGCAAATACAAAACCAATTTGTAAATGATTTATTGAATTTTAAGTTTAGAATTATTGAATCTCAGTCTTTGCAAGAACTACGTAAAGCCATAAATGACGTTAAAACAGAGTTTGAGAGAAATAAGCTGATAAGGAACCAAGCAGTAAAACTCGGTTTAGACGATAAAACTATCTTAAAAATAATTGATGCTGGAGCTGAGAAATATATTCTTGTATGTGAAGACTGCACAAAACCGACATGGCCTGGATTCAACGAATATATTAAAGATGGCCAGAAATGCAAATATTTTAATAAATGTGCACTATGTACTCAATCAATTGTTTTCCCTGAAGCGTTGCCGTATATCGCCAGGAGAATACTGGACTTAGAAAAATTGAAATCTTCGATAGTTTCATTTGAATGGATTTTACTGTATGGAGATGAATTTGATGCTTGGAATCAGATTTTATCTTGTTGGTCAAACAAAAAACAAGTAGACGATGCCTGGAAATTAGCAAAACTCGGGCTTGTAGAATTGCCACAAATAATGAGAGGAGCATAAAATATGATTGAAAGTAAATATTCACATGCTATTAAGGTTTTAACAGAGAAATATCAAGCTGAAATAATAGAAGAAGATATTTTTAATAATGAAATTCACGATGAGGCTGAGGACATTGACAAGAGCCTCATTAACTCATTAAATTTGTCAAAAATATCTTACGAGGAAATCTCAAATTTGAAAGTCAGCAAAATAAGCCTTTTTGAAGATGAAAACTGGGATTGGAGGCAAGAGGGAAGTCCAATATATAAGGACAAGACCTTCTTTTCATGGGATAAAAATGTAGCAGAAGGGATTTCACTGCTTCATAAGGAAAACTTTTATTTGCGTAGGCTGCTAAAAATAATTGCTTTTTATTTTCTCCCGCAAAATTCCTGTTTTCAACATATTAGCACTTTTACAACTTCTGAAAAACAATTACAATACCTACTTCAGCTTGGCAGGTTCCTTTTTCATCATAAAATATTTGTTGATACCAAAAACGACGGAACTTATGTTGGCACGACTTACTTGCAAAGAGAACACTTTTTGAATTATATGGAAAATGATTTAAAAGAGATAAACATAAAGTACACCTTTTCAAGACAGGTTAAAAATTGGAGGATGCTTTCAGAAAACAAATTGATTCCTGCAGAGTATAGGCTGGATTTTGACCCGTTTGAAGCGGAAGATTACAAAAAAATTGCATTTGAAATGCAACAGAATAAAGGAACATACTTACCAATATCTATTGATACATTATCCGTATTAGTACCAATTTGCATTGATTTCATTGAAAAATATTCGGGTGATATATTTGAGATTTACGATATACTTTGGCCCATCATTGCTGGCAATAGAACTCCTGAAGCCAGAAAATTCGGTTGGAACAATGCGATAGATAAATTATCAAAGCTTGATTCTGAGGTATTTGATTTAAGCAAGTACAAATGCGAAGATAAAGATTTGAAGTTGAATACTGAAGCGGAGAGTAAATTATTAAATGCTATCTCCAACCACCCAAACTGGGTGAGAACCAACCCGATTTATCGTAAAAATTTTAGGACCTTTAAAAAAAATGAAGTATTAGAAATAGCCTGTAAATTAGGAATTGAATTGAATTTTTTCGAGAATTCAACCTATTATAACTTAATGGAAATAAAACATGACGTAGAATCTCTCGTGTCCGAATTAAGAAATGCATGCGTAGTAATTTTATTTTTGGTCACTGGAATGCGTTGTAGTGAAATGTATCTGCTCAAAACAAAGGACTGTTGGAATATTAAGGGGTCCGATGACAATTTTTATATTAGAATTGACGTATCAAAAACATCTGAAGCCTCATCTGGGGAACCAGTTGTGCTTCCAATACCCCAAATTGGATATAAAGCATTTGAATGTTTAAAAAAGCTTTCGGAAAAGGCTCGGACATATTACAAATCGGATAAACTGTTGCTCAATGTTACTACTTTTTTTGGAAAAGAAATTCGTGAATCTTCAATAAGACAATTCCTCAGCAGATGGTGCGAGAATATAGGCATAGAACACATACATCCTCACCAATTTCGTAAAACCATCGCTATGTTTGCAATATTTCAGAATCCTAATAATGTCGGTATAATCAAAAGGCTTTTTTCACATAAGAGTTTGGCTATGACACTTGCATACATCGTAAAACTGCCTGGGATGAATGAAGAAATTAAGTTGGCTGCAATTGAACAAAACAAGCAACTTCTTGGTGAATTGCTTGAAGCCATTGACAAAGACTGTGTAGGCGGGAAAGCAGGAAATAGAATTAAAAAGGAATTGGGAGAATCCAAAATATTTAAATCTAAGCTTCATGACGATGGCTGGGAGAGCCTTGAACAGTATATAGAAATTTTGTTACAGGATGGATTAAAAATTCTACATCGCACATCTTTTGGAGCCATTTGCACTAATACTCACTCTGGATTAACACATTTGGGACCAGAAACATGTAACTGTAATGTCGTAGATTGCGACTGGGCTGTTTTCACAGAGGCGTCCATTGAGGATTTGAAAAACGATATAAAATTCCATCGGAAATTGCTTGAAAAAGATTGTACAGAGGAACAAAAGAGATTCTCTTCGACTTTAATAAAAAATTGTTTAGAAAGATTGTCCGAATTAAAGGGACGGGAAAATGTGAGTATTCAATTTCCAGAATTAATAAATACGGGGGTATAGAATGGGAAGTAAAATATTGGGACACGAAGAAGCACTGAATATAGTGTACAGCGTTATTGCGGCATTAAGGAAAGAAGGAAAAACTAAAATCACTATCAGTGAAGTGGCAAGAATTTCTGGTGTCAGCCGTTCCACAATGAATTCCAAGAATACAGACTGGGTTGAAGTTCGTAATGTAATACAGACTAACGAGTTTTCGGAAAAAGTCAAACTGGCCTCAGATTCTATTCAAGAGCGAACTAAATGGCAAGTTGAAGCTGCCAGACTCAAAAAAGATTTACAGAATTGTCAGGAGCTTTTGGATGAACGGACTGAATTCGCTAATAAAGTGTATAAAAGGCTTCTGGATGAACTACATAAATATGTGTATAGGGCGAGAAAAGTGCCAGAGCACATGGACAGAGAATCAAAAAACCTTATTGAGCTTCATGAACTACGAAACCAGGTTGAATTCTATGAAGCTGAAATTCGAAGTTTAAAAGCAAACCAAACAAAAAACGGGACAGTAATACCGTTTGCAAAGAAAGAGGTTATATGCATATATGCAGAAACTCAGAAGGCTGATTTAAGTAATTTGGATTTTCTCGACTTAACAATGGATGCTCTATATAAGCTTGATGACTATTTTAGGAACCCACATCCTCCAAAAGTAGTTTACGTATTGTCTGGCAATTTTGGAAGTGGAAAATCGGCTTGGATTGCGGACCACTCTCCTTTATATGAAGGTATAAATATATATTTTGAAGGTACAAGCCATAGTAAAGTCATACGGCAACGAATTATTAAGCACATACGAAAATACAAGACCAGCTGTAAAATAATATGCGTCCGAATACTTTGCGATGTTGAAGAATGCTTAAAAAGAAATACTAATGATACCAGAGTTAGGTACAATAATGATGCTCCAATAGAAATAATCAATATTATTGGGGAAAACTTTGAGGAAATTACTGCTTCTGAAGGGTTCGATGAAATTATAGCTGTAGGAGGTAAACATGTCTAATTCGGGAAGGGTCAAGGGCAAAGTGAATGTAGATAGATTTGATAAATTTGTCTTTCATCATAATCAGGAAAACGATTGGCAGAACTATATTAAGAAAAACGGAAAGTCGCTTAATAAGGAGCTGATTTGCAGTGAATGTGGCTTTGGTAAAAGTGCCATCTTTCAAAACCCAACGCTCAAAAATAGGGTTGAAGATTTAACACAAGACTTGATAAAAAAGGGCATTTTACTAAAACAGTCATCTGAACAATTCAAATTTGAGTACAAAGAGCAAGAAATATTCATAAGTGCTTTTGACAGAAAGGTTGTTGATTATATGAACAGTGCGGATAGACTTAAAGAAATAATCATATCCTGCTCACAAGAAATTGATAGATTACTACAGCCAGTGCCCAAAGATTAAGATATACGAATTCTGATGATAATATGGAGGTGGGATTATGATATTTATTGAAACAGATGGGTTAATAGATACAGAGCTGATGCCAAAAGGCAGTGTGCCACTATATCTCTCGGATGATTATGAGGTTTTAGAAGGACCTACCTATTGGGCTATGAAAATTGCTCAGAAGAGGTCTCGTAGCAAAGAAACTCTAAAAAATTATACTTCTATTTTGGCAAGATATTTACAATGGAGAGATGATAAAGGATACAAAGCTGAAACCTGGCAGCTTGTTGATGAAGATATTATTAACGAGTATATTAGCCATCTTATAAAAATTAGGGACGAAAAAGGCAAACCAGACGATTCGTCGATAGAGTTTTATATATCCAGGTTACAGTCCTTTTATAAATGGGCAGGTGAAAATGGTTATAAGCAATATTGGAAGACGGATATGAATAAGGTAAAATACACATTAAAAGACAGGTCGATGGTAAATATGGAAATAGAGCATGATGCCCAGTATTTTCATATACAAAATGGCAGACCTACCCACGTCAATATTGAAAAAGACAAGTTTGTTCATAGAGAAAACATATCTAAAATTATAAAATTATTCGATGATGAGGTTTATGCTTTTATGGCATTCATAATATGGGCAACAGCCTTACGACCGAAAGATTTGTTTCAGTTACCCTATAGAGGAACTGGTCTTAATGCGGGGCTCAAGCGTTACCAAGATGATGAGTTAGAGAAACTTACAGACATTTTGTTTGAATTCGAATCTAAGGGGAAACGGAGAAGTATTAAAATGCCAGCCTATTTGTGGACATCTATTTGTAGTTCATGGATGCCTAAAAGGGCGGAGCGGGCAGCATTATACTGTAAAAAGCATGGCGTGATGCCGCCAAATACAGCTTTATTCCTTACAAAAAAAGGAGATATTGTAACCCGAAAGATGCTGAGTGATAATTTCACAAAAGTCGCCCTGAAAGACGAATGTCCTGAAAAGCGGCTTACCCCTAAAATGTTGAGGCATTCTTTTGCGACATATTTTGTATTCAATATGCTTAAAAAAAACAATTTACTGGGTAAAGCCTATGTATACAACGCAGTCATAGATGATGCATTGCGTGAATGGATGGGACATACTGACATTGCTATAACCTATAAGTACTATGTTCATCTTATTAATCGATACTTTCATAATGATTTATTAGATGATATACACGATGAGAAGAATAAGGAAATACTTAATGCCATTGCAACATTGTAATGATATTGATGATTAGAATAAACTATTGTGATTTAGCTAATTTATATCAGAAGCATTTTTCTTAAAAGTAATAGATGGAGGGGTCCCCAATTTTTGTGGTTCTTTTACGTTAGCATAGTTTGCATAAAACTATGGTTTCTTACAAAATTAAAGAGCACAATTTTACTTTTAGATAATATAACACATAACACTTTTCGGTTTGTCCGTTTTTTCTTTATTAGGTACTCCTGAAGATATACATTAAACCTCTTTCCTCCTCTGATTAATTTATACTATAATTTCTCAACATCAACGATATTTTTAGCAAACTCCTTGTTGCACATTTCGGACTTACGATGTTTGTAAAAAGTCATACAAACATAAGTATCAATTTGATAAAAAAGGTCATATGGAATTCAACAGATGTCGTACAATCACTATATTTCCAACATAAACACATTTATTTTCAAAATATTACTGAAAAACTATAATTTATAGGAAGTATGAGGTTTTATTGTTGTTGTGTACGAGTCGGATAGCGTAATATAACACTTGGTACGGTTGAGGTGATAATTATTATTGCAGTATTAGTGGGAGTAGCATTACTTTTCAGAAAGCAACTTATAAATTTTGTTAACTCAATAATTAATAACCTGTTTCCTGATGCGAGCAAGCTTGAAAATAATAAAACAGGTACGCAGGGTACACTTGGAGGCTAATGGCTCCATCAAATATGTAAAGCTCCTGGAAAAGGGAGGAGCATTCTCTTCCCTTTTTGGAGCAGCTCAAGTCTGCCGGTAAAAAAGTTATTTCCAAAGGTTATTAAGGAATTGGAACCATTTTGCCCATGTTAATTGTTAAAATCGCTCTTGAAGGAGGGAGAAGCTATAAGAAAAATTTTACTTAAAACAATAGCCAAAACGCATTTAATAAATACTAAAGGCAGTTTTACCGTTGAAGCATCTATATTATTTTCATTGGTCTTTTTATTGCTGGTTGTGTTGGTCTATACCTTTATTATCATGTACCAGTACACAACCCTTCAAAGTGTGGCAAATGAAGCTGCCAACAGAGGGGCGGCATATTATGTAAAGCAATTTGAGGAAGGAACGAAATGGCCCCTGGAAAAAAATCCTTATTGGAGGATTTTTGACACAAACGACCTTGCAAAAAAGACTAAAATAAAAAACTATTCCCTTAAGGAACTGGAACCTTCTATTGTTAACTCAAATAAATTTGCAAGCGCGGACACATCCTATAATATTCTACTCAAACAGTTTAGGCTTGGGCTTGAGGAACAATACCCGCTTCCGATAGGTGAGCTGCTTGCTGTTTTCGGAATTTTGCCCAAGCTTGTCTTAAAAGCTGAAGCCTCATGTCCCATGGAGGACAATGCTGAGTTTGTAAGAAACCTGGATATGGTCATCGATATTAAAAATTGCCTTATAAATAGCGATAATAAGTGGATCGGTGGCGGTTCAAAAGTCAGTGAGGTGGTGGATAAACTAATTAAGAAAAAATAAAGGTGCGGTGAAAAGCCATGAAAGTTGCCAAATTAATAAGCTATAAAGGATCAATAACTGTATTTGTCAGCATAGTTCTATCTTCTATTTTCCTGGTAGTGGGAACCTTTACCGATGCTGCAAGGATAAAACTTGCACACTCTCAGGTGCAAAGGGCGAATCAAACAGCTCTTTCTTCAGTGTTAGCCTGTTATAACAACGAGCTTAAGGATGAATACGGACTGTTTGGCTTCTGTCAGTACAATGACATTATTACAGATTGTTATGAAGAGTATTTTTCAAAGAACTTAAATATTGGCGGTCAGGATTTTCTTTACGGTTACAATATTGAAAATATTAAGCTTGAACAACTATTTAATCTTGAAAACAAGGAAGTTTTTGAAGAGCAGACCATGCAGTTTATGAAATACAGAGCTCCGGTAGAAATAGCTTCTGATTTACTTTCAAAAACGGAAGGGATAAAAAATATTTCCAAAGGCTCAAAGCTTTATAAAAGAAAGATTGAAACAGATAAAAAAGCGGGAGTTATAGGCGAGTTACAGATGTTTTTGGATGACAAAACAAATAACATAAATAGCTTCGGCATAGCTTCAAAACTTAGTGATTTGAAGAATAAAATTATAGAAAACAATAGGCTTCAAGAGAGTATATCTGATCAGCTTAGCGATATTCAAAGCCTTTACTCAGGTGAAAATGACAGTACAGCTAAGAAAGATTTACTTAAGAAAATAAGCTCAATTAAGGAACAATTAAGCGAGCTGGTACGGGAGAAAGCAGAGTTGAAAAGAACTATACTAAGCAACATAAACGAATATAAGACTTTTAACTCAGAGGCTAAGGAATATGCAAATAATATAACCTTAAATAAGGATGAACTGCTGAACAGAATTGAAGAAGAACTTAAATTTGCCGACAGTAATCAGGAAGGCATAGAAGAAATTCAAAAAAACTATAAGGAAACCCTTTTCGGTATGAAAAAACTTGTTGGAGAAGATAACTCACACTCGGTAACAGGAAACTATGAAACAAATATTGACTATTGTCTGAATATCATTAATAAGGCTAATGGCAATGAAGATGATTTTCTGTCAGCTCTGGACAATTTATGTGTGCCAAAGGAAATAAATTATACCTTTAATAAATGTTCACAAGCTTCCTCCGACGATGAGGACAATCGGGGAAAAGTTAATCAGGCAATGAAAAAAGCTTTTAATCAAAAGGGTGAAATGAAGAGTATTGACAGTGATTTGCTAAAGCAGCTTCCATCAAGAAAAAGAAAGCTTCCTGAGGAAAACTCAGATTGGGATACCATGGATTTTGATACTTCGAATGGTGCAGAAAAGGAACTTCAATATATTGCAGAAAAAGAAAACCGAATATCACAGATAGCATTAAGTGTGGTAGAGGAATTATACCTTAATGAATATATAATGGGCTTATTCAGACATGATGTACCTCTTTTGAAAGGCGAGGAAGACAGCGCGGCATACAACTTGAGATCTGAGGACAAGTATAAGAGAGACGGTTTTTTCTCCTGTTATGAAGTTGAATATATAATTAACGGTAATAAGGACGAAGCAATAAATTCACTGTTGATTAAGTCAGAAATTCTTGTCTTACGCCTTGCTGCAAATGTAATACATATCTATTCCGACCCCTCTAAAATGAGCAGAGTTACCTGCCTCGCAGCCGCTTTAAGCAGCTGGAATGCGGGACTATCAACTCCTTTAATTGAAACCATGTTGATTTTCTCCTGGGCTATGTTTGAGTCCCTATACGATTTGGAACAACTAAGTCTTGGGGAGAAAATAGCACTATTCAAAACAAAAGACCAATGGAAAACGGATATATCCGGAACTATTAACAACAAAAAAATTACTAATGCTGATAAAAACCCTTTCCTTTTAAGCTATCAGGACTACCTGAGAATATTTTTATTGCTGACTGATAAAGAAAAAAAGCTATCTAGAACCCAGGACATTATTCAGCTTAATGTAGGCCTGTCTTGTGAAGGTTTTACCATGGAAAATGCTCATGTTGCATTGTCGGCTGATACAACAGTATCCATAAAGAATCTGTTTATATCTTTTCCGGTATTTACTCCGGAAGCAAGAAGGAATATATCAAGAACAAGCATCAATGAAAGGATGCTTATTAGTTATTAAGTTGTCTTATGACACTCAATGGGGGAGGCATATGAACTTAAAAACTTCAGAAAAGGGATCTATTACAGTGGAGGCTGCCATAATGCTACCGTTTCTTATAATAGCAGTTATGGCCTTTGCCTTTATCCTTAAGGTGTATTATACAAATGAAATCATCCAAAATGCTCTGGCAGGTGCGTCCAGACAAATGAGCGCTTACAGCCTTCTATACTATAAAACCAATGCTGAAGAGGTCATCAGCAGCCTTGAAAGATTCACCAGCTCAGATACTGTAAGTGATACATTGGGAAATAATTCGTTAACCTCAATTATCCAGGAGGCGGGAAAGGATGCTACCGATCATGCTCGGACACAATTGGCCTTAGTTCCTGTGGTAAAGCTTGTTATTCACAATCAGCTTGAAGCCGAAAATGACAAGGACATTGATAAAAGACTCACAGCCTTGAATATTGCAGGAGGCTTTGAAGGATTTGACTTTTCAGACAGCAAAATGCTGGCGGATGGCAGGAGCCTTGATATTACTGTAAGTTATACAATGAAGTCTCCATTCCTCTCTGAGCTTCTTCCGGGTATTAGACTAAAGCAAACAGCATCCTCATGTATTTGGGCAGGAGAGGACGGCGTGGGAAGCAACGGAGACGATGAGGATGACAATGCAAAAAGTGTTTGGGAAATGACAAACTTAAAACGGGGTCAGGAGATAAGAAAACGTCAAGGGGCAAATCTTCCCTTTAATTTTCCAACTGTAGCGAAGTTTGAAAATGGGACAGCAACCAGTATCAAGAGTCTTAACATAGATGAACCCTATTATAAAGATGCTGTAAGTCTGGAAAAGAAAATAACAGGATACATAAATAAGCTGGAGGAGTTTGACGGAGGAGCAAGCGGTGGAGTATCAATAAGAAGTTCGGATATTTCGAACAAGGTGTTGATACTTATTATACCCGAAACTGAGTTAACACTTGTTCAGCAGAGTGTAATTGACAAGTGTATTCGTGTTGCTGCAAATAAGGGTATAACATTGAAACCTATCAAGGCATACGGTAAAAAGGGGGCAGGTGAGACACAGTCTGATAAGGGCGATAATAACAAGGGTAACACGGAGGAAATTTTTAAAGGTGCAAAAGATTGAAAAGTCACAGAAGATTGAAAAGACACATATGATTGAAAAAACACAAAAGATAGAAGAAACACAAAAGATAGAAGAAACACAAAAGATAGAAGAAACACAAAAGATAGAAGAAACACAAAAGATAGAACAAACACAAAAGATGAGTAATCTTACAGCAAAAAGATATTTCTTTCAAACAGTCATTATGCTTATGATTTGCCTTGGAGCTGAATTTCATATTTTTTTAACAAGGGATATAGGAGTTCGGGCAGTTATGACAGCAGTACTGCTTTTTATCCAACTGGCTGCTGTTGTAGTGATTTGCAAAATAGAACAATACCATTATGGCTTATCCTGACTTCAATGGTGTTCGGAACACTATTCATATGTTTTTCAAGTAACTTCATCTCAATAAAAGCACATATTTTTGGTGGTCTTTTGGCTTTTTTGATCATAGCTCCTTTAATTTATATAACGAAAGGTCAGATTGGGACAGGGGATTTGATGCTGCTAGCTGTAACGGGATTGTTTTCAGGTTGGACAGGCCTGTTGAACATATTGTTCTTATCGGTTTTGCTGTCGGGTATTTTTTCATTTTTTATAGTTGTATTAAAAAAAGGCAGCGGTAGGTCTGAAATCCCATTTGCACCTTTTATATTTTTGGCTACAGTTGTTGTAAATTTATAAAATTTAGGTGGTGATATATTTGGACAGGGCTTTTGAAAATGATTTTGAGATTTTATTTGAAAATAATTCAACAACAAACTATCTGGTTTTAAGAGCTAAAGAAAATATTAATATACTTAACTATCAGGTACAAATGCTCTTAAATAATAAAATAAAAGGGTTGCTGGATTTCAATATTAACTATATAGGAGGTGAATTGAACTGCTTTTACAATGTCACGTCAAAATGTTCATTAGCAAGCTTTTTGTCCAGAAAAAAGTTCACTCGGGATGAATTTTTAGTAATGCTCCTTAACATTATGAATAATATTTGTCACATTAAAAATTACTTGTTATATGACTATAACATTTTACTGGATGAGAGATATATTTACGTTCAGCCTGAAGAAATGGAGGTTTTCTTTGTTTATCTGCCATTTAACAGAAGTAAAAATGACTATAAAACATTCCTGCTTAAGCTTGTGGTAGAAATGGCAAGATTCTGTGCAGAGGATAGTGATAATTACCTACAGAGAATTCTGGAATTCATCAGGAATGATTTATTCAGTCTCGGTACACTTAAAGCTCAGCTTGAAATCCTTTTGGGAAGTGATATAAAGAGTATGGAGGTCAATCAGAACACTAGTTTTGACATCAGAAAAGGCTTATGTGACAATAATACTTCTGATGATTCAGTTAAAAAAAATAGAGAGGCTGTTTCAGATAAGTTTTTAGATAATGATGCAGATAAGTTTTTTAATAGGCTTACTGGTAAGTTTACAGATAAACATTCAGAACAACAATCAGAGCAACGAGCAATATCCGAAGGAGCGCATAAAAGCTATGAGAAAAAATCAGTAAAGGAGAAGCTGGTAAAAAGTACTAAAGAGCCGGTTCAAGGTTTAGACAATAAATCAAAGAATGTGAAGATACCTGTTATTCATCTGACAGGTGACCACACCGGAAAAACAAGGCCGCCAAATGGGAATGATATTAATAGGCAAAATTTAATAAATAAGAAAAAAACTATTATGCTGCCTCTAAAGCCCGGTGAGGTTAAGAGCCTGCAGGCGCTGGGGTTTATATTTTTCCAGCCCGTTTTACTGATTCTATACATATTAACCGTTACCAGCGGCTTTGTTGACGCCGGCGGAAAGAAACATGAAACAGCAATTATTGCCTTAGTCATTTTTGCGTGTATTGATGTTCTTGTATTTAGGCTGAACAGAGACAGGCTCAGGGCAGATAAAGGTGATAGTGTAGAAAATGTTGATAAGGATGCAGGAGTTGTCAGCTTTATTACAGGAAAAATGCGTGTCGGGAGCCAGGAGCAGCAAGCAATAATTGCTGAGCAGGAAAATATTAAGAAACAAAATCCTACCCCACGGCCGGTATATCATGGAGAAACCGAGATAATCAGAAAACCTAAGATTAAGGCTAGAGCGTACCTAAAAGAAATAGAGGGAGAAACTGTTATAGAATTGAATAGAAAGAGTATACTCATAGGCAGAATGGAGGGTTTTGTTGATACTGTGCTCAAGAGTAGTGCTGTAGGGAAAATACATGCAGAGCTTTTATCAGAAGAGGGTGATTATTTTATAGTAGACTGCAATTCAAGAAATGGGACTTTTATAAACGATAAACGACTTGTGCCAAATTCCAGGATAAAAGTTCAGAATAATGATATGGTAAGGTTTGCAAATAAGGAATTTAAGTTTTTCAGTACTGCTTTGCCAGGGGAGGCAGTAATATGATTGCAGCAAAGCTTCCCGTTTATATTATATTATTGTTGCTGCTTTCCCTTACGGTGATAAGTGATATTAAAACCTCTAAAATCAAGAATATTCATGTTTTAATAGCTGCATTATCAGGTATCATAATAAATATATATTCCTATGGAATGGAGGGCTTAAAGGCAAGTATTACAGGCCTTGCAATTCCTGTAATTCTGTTGGGTATATTCTTTTACATGGGACTTTTAGGCGCGGGGGATATAAAGCTATACAGCGCGGTTGGTGCACTGCTGGGCTGGGAAGCAGGTTTGTTTATAATAGGTTATTCTATGCTGATAGCCGGGGCAACAGCATTTATAAAACTCCTCGGTGCAGGTGAACTGGCCAAAAGCTTCCGCAGTCTGGGGAGTGACGTCAAGCTTTTGATTTACAGCGGAGGCTGTTGCCAGGGCTTGACAGTAAATAAAAGCAACAGGCATATTATCAGGCTCTCTCCGGCAATAGCTTTTGGTACGGTTATACATTCAGTATTTACTTTTATGAGTTGAGGTTATTATTCAGGTTGAGCTTTGTAGATTATATTTTCAGTATTTACACATAGCTTCAGAATATCTTTAAACTTTTCGGCTGCATCCTCATAACCGTTTTTGTACAGTCTTCTAAGGTTTTCCGGATTCTTTTCAAATCTGGATACTTCAACAGGCATTTTAGGTCTTATAATTACAGCCTTGTTTTGCTTTTCAAGCTGCTCTGACAAGCGGATACTTTCATTGTAAACCTTGTGCCTGTCCCTGATTGTTGCTAACAGGTGTGGATACTTCCTCAGGGCCAGTTTGCAGAGAGGGTAGAGCTTATTTTTATTTTTTGTGTAACCGATATGTCGGGTAAGTACTACTATGTGAATATCAAAGCCGCTGGAAATAGAGTAGCCTATGGGAATGGAATCTGATGGCCCGCCATCCACAAGCAGCTTTCCGTCTACTTCTACAATAGGAGATACAAGGGGAATGGAGCTTGAAGCTCTGACATAGGCTCCATCAGTGCGCATATCTTTTATAGGTGTGTAAACAGCTTTTCCGGTTTTACAATCGGTAGAAACTGCAGTCAGCCTGCAGCCTGCAGCTTTGAACTTATCATAATCAAAAGGTATCAGCTTATTTGGAATTTCATCAAACAGAAAATCCATATTAAAAATCGAGCCCCTGGTAAATATGCCCATAACACTTATATAACGCTTATCTGAACAGTAGACTGTATTAATTTCAAGATTTCTGCCTCTCTGACCAGATATATATGATACAGAATTACAGGCTCCTGCCGATACTCCAATTATGTCCTGAAAAACAAGTCCCTGATCCATGAAATAGTCCAATACTCCGGCAGTATATAACCCTCTCATTCCTCCGCCTTCAAGTATCAAGCTTACTTTAGCCATATTAATCTCCCATCTACGCTCATAGCGTGTACCCAATTAGTGATGAAAAGACACGTAGTGGCTTTTCGATGCGTGAAAAGCGCGATGACTTACCGAATGTATTTTTCACGCTCTACTCCTTAACACACTGTTGTATAAAAAACCATTTGCCATATTCTCACTGAATTATACCTCTTTTTTTATCTATATTCAACAATGCTTTATATAGCATTTTCAGCGATAATAATAATATATATTCTTTATAATAATAAAATGTAATTCACTGAAAAATTTCGTAGAAGTGTTAATTTTGAAGTGTTAGGGTATATAATATTTATATATTTAGTTTAGCTGAAGTACTCGGAGGTTATAAATGCCTACAATTGTAGAAAATTCTTACGGGAAACTGTTTAAATATACGATGAAAGCTATAAATCCATTTAAGAAAGCTATAATAACAACTGATTGCAAAGTGCATAGAGTTATCAATGTTCAGGCTTTGTCAATCTTGAAAAGCGATAGAAAATTTCAGCAATTCAAATTTTTTTCCCAGTATTTATCAGAATTAAATTATGGAGTAGTATGGGCTGATCAGGATTTTAAAAGCTCAGGTCATTTTTACAATCCGATTAAGGACAGGGGTCTTTACGGAAATACGAATGCTCTGAAACTGGCGAATAGCTATTATACTTTTGCCCTGGGTTATTATAATGCTGGGGATATAAAACGGTCAATGTTCTTTCTTGGAGCAGCAGCCCATCTTGTACAGGATATGACTGTGCCTCAGCATGCAAATATTAAACTGCTTCAGGAACATCACAAGTTTGAAAAGTTCGTAAAGGATACCTTTATAAGTACACCAGAATATTTAGTATATGAAGATGGCTGTTACTTAAATGATATTAAAGAATTTATCCGCCAAAACGCAGTAAACGCGATAAAGGCAAGTAACAGGCTTGGCTACATTGCTGATGATGTGCGGCGGTATTACGAATTGACAAAATTTGTATTGCCTTTGGCACAAAAAAGTACAGCAGGGCTTCTTTCAATGTTCTATGAAGATATGCTCAGTATTGAAAATAGAAGTAAAAACTTTAGTATGTAGCCAACACTATGCAGCCAACATTATGTAGCCAATATAATGATTAATATTGTAAAAAACACACATCTGTAATATAAGTACTGTAGAGAAGGCATCTGAGGCGACCTTTCAGTACATTTCAGAAGGGTGTTTTTTTGTTATAGAATTATATTGACTATGTGGTCAATGGGCTTTATAATTAACCTATAAGTAATTGACCGCATGGTCAAAGCAAAGGAGATGAGGTTATGAATCCAATAGAATTAAAAGCCCTGACCAAACAGTACGGCAACTCGAGGGGAATCATAGATATAGACCTTCTGGTAACGGAAGGTGAAGTGTTTGGTTTTATTGGTCCTAATGGTGCAGGCAAGTCGACTACTATCAGAACAATATTAAACTTGATCCACCCAACAAGGGGTGAGGCAAAAGTATTCGGTCATAATTGTTTCACAGATTCAGAAAAAATTAAGCAGATGATTGGCTATTTACCATCAGAGGTACATTACTATGATGATATGAAGGTAAGTGAGCTGCTAAAATATTCTGCAGGCTTTTATAAAAAGGATTGTTCGAAAAAAATCAGGGAACTTTCCGAGACGTTGGAATTAAATACCAACAAAAAATTGGAGGAGCTATCTTTCGGAAATAAAAAAAAGGTAGGAATAATTCAGGCTCTGCTTCACGAACCTAAACTGCTTATTCTTGATGAACCTACCAGCGGGCTTGATCCCTTGATGCAGAACAGATTTTTTGAAATTTTACAAGAGGAAAATAAAAGAGGGGTTACAATCTTTTTCTCATCTCATATTCTTTCCGAAGTACAGAAGATGTGTGACAGAGTTGCAATAATTAAAGAGGGAAGAATTTTAAAAATTGAAACTATTGAAAATCTCAGGGCAAATACATATAAAAAAATAAAAATAGATTTTGCACAACCTGAAATAACTGCTTTTGATGGATTCCCCGGAGTTACTAACAGGACAGTTGCGGATAATTCAGTTGAGTTTTTATATAGTGGTCCGATAGATAGGGTAATAAAGAAGCTCTACGAATGTGAATTAACAAATTTATGGATAGAAGAGCCCCAGCTCGAAGAAATTTTTATGCACTATTATCAATAATAAAAATAATTAAAGAATCCATTGAGGGAGGCGATTTATATGCTTATCTATAAAAGAGAGCTGGTTAAAAACAGAAAATCAACAATACTGTGGACTTCAATTCTTTTGCTGTACAATGTTTCAATGCTGCTGTTATTTCCATCTCTTAGCGGCCAGATGCAAGATAAAGTAAACGTTATGATGGAGGCCTTTCCAAAGGAACTGCTGGTTGCCTTTGGTATGGATAAGGTCAGCATTACTGAATTGCTTGGCTTTTACAATACCTACTGCTATTTGTTAGTTACTATTCTAGGAGGAATATTTGCGGTACTTCAGGGTATTTCAGTACTATCAAAGGAAGAAGATGAGAAAACGATAGAGTTCCTGCTATCAAAGCCTATAACAAGAAATAGAATTATCAATGAAAAGGTTCTAGCTGTACTTACAAATATTCTTATATTAAACGTTGTTGTCAGCCTTTTCTCTTATTTCACAATAGAAATGGTGTGTGATGACAGCTACAGCCTGGAAACTCTTCTACTGCTTTTTATCGGTCCTGTATTGATGCAGATTACCTTTGCAGCAGTGGGCTTATTAATTTCAGTATTTATTGTTAAAGCAAGAGTCAATATACCTTTTGGAGTGGGTATTGTACTTGGTCTGTATTTTATCGGAATAATAGCGACTATATCAGAAAAGGTAGAATTCCTAAAGTACCTGACACCCTTTAAATATGTTGATGGAGCTGATATCATAACAAATAGGTCAATTGGACCTTTTTACATTATTTTAATGGCAGTAATCACATTAGCATGTACTTATATGACTCATATAATATATAATAAAAAGGACATAGTTGCCTGAATTTTTCACAAAGGGTAAGAGTACAAGGGAGAGAAAATTTTGAATCCGGCTTTTGATAACTTGAATGAAGAAAAGAAAAGTAAAATAATAAATGCCTGCCTGGAGGAGTTCGCAGAAAACGGTTACGAAAAAGCTTCAACAAATGCTATTGTGAACAGAGCTGGAATTTCAAAGGGCTTGCTTTTCCATTACTTCGGAAATAAAAAAAATATTTACTTATATCTATTGGACATAACAATAAAGCATTTCATGAATAGATTTTATGAACTGGATACGAAGCCATCAAATGATATTTTCGAGAAAATGATTCAAAGCGGCATGGTAAAGGTAAAAATAGCTTTTGAAGCTCCTTTGATGTACAAATTAATTATGGAAGCTTTTGTAGATACACCAAAAGGTGTAAAAGACGAAATTGCAGCTAGATATCAAGAAATATATGCTCAGGCCATGCCGAATTTCTTTGAAAATATTGATTACTCCAAGTTTCGGGAAGACATTGATACGATGAAGGCCATTGAGTTTATCAGTCTGTGTCTGGATTCACTGTACAGAAAATATGTTAACATGGCAAAGGGGAAAGCATCCAAACTATCAATTGAGGAAACTGAGGCTATGGTTAAGGAACAATACGAATTTGTGGACATGATAAAAAACGGTATATATAAAAAGAATTAACACCAGGATTTAACATGAGAATGGCAGAATTTCAATACGTTAACATTACAAATTATTTAATATAAGGAGACTGTAAAATGAAATCCTACCGGAAGGAACTATACTTTAATATACCCAGACGCAGAGCGTATATTAATATTACATCACGGGTACAGAGCTGTATTGATGAAAGCGAAATAAAAGACGGTATGGTTCTTGTAAATGCAATGAATATAACAGCAAGCGTTTTTATAAATGATGACGAAACCGGACTGCATCAGGATTTTGAGAAATGGCTTGAGACGCTGGCACCCGAAAAACCATACAGCCAATATAATCACAACGGTTATGAAGACAATGCCGACGCACATCTGAAACGACAGATTATGGGCCGGGAGGTTGTAGTAGCCATAACAAATGGGAAACTTGATTTTGGAACGTGGGAGCAGATATTCTATGGAGAATATGATGGAAAACGAGAAAAGAGAGTGCTGGTAAAAATTATTGGTGAATAGTAGAAGATAGCTGTTCTTTAAGGAGAAAGAGGTAGGTTATGAAAATTGTGTTTCCTAAGGAAGACCCAGAAAGGACAATACATTCAAGGCAATTAAAAGAAGCTGGAACTATTATGTTTCAGCTTTTTGCTGTTACTTGAGTTGTAACGGTTGAAATTTTTATAAATTGGTTACCCAATATATGGGATGTATGATATTATTTATTAGAAAGGTAATTAGTATAATTCAATATTAAGGGGATAGCATGAAAAATGCATGCGGTAAGTCATAGTGACTTTCATGCGGTGAAAAGTAAGTCTGTATCTTTTTTCTATTTGAGTACGTGCTATTCGCGCAGATGGGGGATAACATGGAGAATAATGAGCAATTCAGTGAACCTGTTGAAAGAGGGCAGATAAGTCAACCAATAGAAAATGCTTTGGAAGATAATATTGAGGTAGAAAATTTACTGGATACTCAAGGTAAATTAAATGTATATGGAAATGTTTTTCCAAGATATGAACACTCTGAACAAGAGCCTAAAGAACCTAAAGGAATAGGTGGATGGCTTATTCTGGTGGCAATTGGGAGAATTATAGCGCCCATTTTATTATTATTTACAATTTGGCGGATATACCTTCCGTATTTCAGGGATGGGCTGCTTCTAGAATTATCAAATCCTGATAATCAGGCATATAGCAGCCTATGGAGGCCGATTATACTATTTGAAGTCAGCATTAACGCAATTATGCTCATAGTCGGAGTCATACTTTTATACCTGTTTTTTAGCAAGAAGAGGAGTTTTCCAAAGGCATTTATAGGATTTTGTATTTTCACAATACTTATTACAATAGTTGATGGAATATTAGTATACAAGCTACAGAAAGAAATAACTAACGAATATATTTTTACAGGATTTTCTGATGTTTTTAAAGCTGTAGTAAACAGTGCTGTTTGGATTCCATATATGCTTTTATCAAAAAGGGTTAAAAATACTTTTGATAGGTAGTGAGAAGGAAAACGCATATAATATATAATTATATTGTGGGTCAGAAGTTACCTCTTACTGCAATAAATAACGGAGAATAAACAATGAAATTATTTTCAAGAGCATTAAGAATTGTTAAACTAATTACTATAACTACTATAATTACTTTCGGTCTTTCTGGCTGCTCTGCAGACTCCAGACATTATATATCACCAGAAAGCTCAAATAATTCAGCAGAAACCGCGACCTTAGCGGGAACAGCTGGCCTTATGCCTGCTTCAAGTACTAATGCTGTATCAAATACTGAGAGAACCACAAATTCCGAACTGGCATCATTTACTGAAACAGCAGCTATTGAACCTGTAGCTAGTGAACCTGCAGCAGCTGCTGAACCAGAATCTAATATAGATGATATTTCTGAAAGCCTAAAGCATCAGCCATCTGACACCGCTACTAAAGTAATCAGCTCCTGGGAGGAGTATGAAGCACAAAGATTCCCGCTGATTGCTGCTATGCCTGATAAAAATGTGTTTCTTTATGGAATTAAAGATAATAATGGAGTTATTCTTTACTATAACAATATTGGCCACTATTATAAATGGGGGTATTTGACACCCAGATTTATTTTGCCAAGAATGGAGTTGGCTGATTTCGACAGTGATGGTAAGGAGGAACTAGGAGTAATACTCTATGTAGGTTCAGGAACAGGGGTTTCAATTGAGGAGCTGCATATTATTGAGGTTTCTGAAGATGAAGTACTCTCCAGAGACCCTGCGGATAAAAACTATTTCGTTCCAAATGAAGAATATTTCAAGGATTATTTCTTTACAAACTACGGAGAGCAACTGAAAAACCAGGTCAAGCTTCATACCACAAAAAAGGGGAGTTCTCTTTGGGCTGAAGTTACGGTGGGTAATAAAAAAGTTAAATCTTTTAAGCTAGAGAATTCTGATGATGATATTGATAACAAAAATATGTCTTTTGAAAATATAGTGGTCTTTGAGTTTGATAAGGGGAAAATTAGGGCACGGTTTGCATTGGGTGCTCTTCGTAAATCTTATGTTTGTCCTGATTTCATTGGTGAAATTAAATCAGAAGTAAAGTTTGATAAGGGTTGTTTCTTATTGAAGAACCTGAGTTTTCAGAGTTCTAGTGAGCATTAAATGTATGTATATTAGTTACCTTTGAGATTCTTCAGGTGATTCGATGGAAGGGTTGAAATTATAGATTTAAGGGGGATGTAAGCTATGAAAACCGTAAATGAAAAATATCAAGATATAATAACCAGAGTAAGTAGGCTTGCTCAAGAAAGAGATGATATAAGAGCCGCAATTATGGTAGGCTCTCGAGCAAGACAGGATACTCCTGCTGATGACTGGTCGGATTTGGATGTTAGTATTGTTACTACAACTCCAAATTTCTATATAAATGAGGAAAGCTGGCTAAGAGAAATTGGGGACTACTGGGTTACATTTATTGAGAATACCGCTACTGGCGAAGAAAAAGAGAGAAGAGTTATATTTGAAGACGGCTTGGATGTGGATTTTGCAATTTTACCAGTTGAAACAGTATGTCAAATAATGGCGAATAGTGGCAAATGTATACCTGAGGATATAAAATATTCATTAGGACGGGGATTTCGAATTTTAATTGATAAGGATAGTTTGTTTGATAATCTTTCAGAAGCTGACCTTAAGACTGCTGTACCGGTACCGCCCTCCGAACAGGAATTTTTGAATCATGTAAATGATTTTATTTATCATTATGTTTGGACACTTAAGAAGTTAAGAAGACAAGAACTATGGACGGCAAAAGGTTGTTCTGATAATTATTTAAAGTGGAGATTGTTAACCCTTTCTGAATGGCATGCCCGCATAATTAACGGAAATGCATACGATACTTGGCACTGCGGTCGCTTTTTTGAGAAATGGGCTGATCCACGAGTAGTTGATGGAATGAAACACTCATTTGCTCATTTTGATGCTGTAGATATCCTCCGTGCTTTAAATGAAACATACAAAATATTCAGAATGCTGGCAATTGAAGTTGCTGAGAAGTTAAATTATAGTTTCCCCTTTGAGAACGAAGAAAAAGTAATTAAATGGACTGACAATATAGTGAGGTAATATGATTTTAATGAGATGGCTTTTAACTGGGATAACGAACCCAGAGGAATCGAAAGAGTCAGAGTAGTAGCTAATGAAATACGAAAATCCATCTCTGGTCTGCAAAATATGAAGGCTATGGTGTATGGCAGTGGAACGGGTTTGTTGAGGTTTTGAACTTCAGACATAGTTAAAATGTATTGTGTTAGCTGACAATTCAGAAGGTATGCATAGAATTTTCCTCCTTCAGAGATTTAATGAACAAATCAGGATATTTATGTATCGCTGATCTGGTAGAAGAAGACGGATCATTTCATGGAGAAGGATTATAACTGATAAATAAGACAATTTACCCGAAAAGCAGTATAATCTATGGGTAAAATAATATGGGGGGCAAATGTTCTATTACCAGGTAAGTGAGGATATTCAACTGAGAGTTTTGGAAAGCAAAAATGCTAAAGAGCTGTATCAATTAATTGAAGATAACCGTTCATATTTGAAAGAGTGGCTTCCATGGGTAGGAGCAACTACAAATGTTGATGTAATAAAACAATTTATCAAGTCAGCAAAAAAACAATTGGCCGATAATAACGGTTTTCAGACGGGAATTTACTTTAAGGAGCAGATAGCAGGCTGCATTGGGCTTCATGCTATTGATTGGAACAGTAAGAAGACCACGATAGGTTACTGGCTGGCAGAAGAATATCAAGGCAAGGGAATCATGACGCAATCCTGTAAAGCAATTATTGATTATGTAATAAATGACCTTGGATTGAACAGGGTGGAAATTCGGGCAGCCGAATTGAATAGAAAGAGCAGAGCGATACCTGAAAGACTGGGGTTTACTGTTGAGGGAGTAATAAGACAGAGTGAGTGGCTGTATGATCATTATGTAGACCATGTTATTTATTCTGTACTTTCACAGGAATGGAACAGGTAAAGGTATTCTTAATTTCGAATTGGAGGTTATTTATGAATGAGATGTGGGGGCCGGTAGTAAGTATTTTGGGTTTGACAGCAATAGTGGTAACTCCTATTATAGTAAACAAGATAATTAAGTTTAAGTTGGAGATTGCAAGAATCAATGCTGAAACAACAATTAAAGCAGAAGAGATACGTGCAAAGAATCAATTGGAAATAGAACGGCTACTGAAACAGGAAGGCCAGAACCGAACAGCCAAATACCAGGCTGATGAGGATTATGATGAATCCAGAGCTAGAATTAAACACAGACTGTAAGAGGTTATTTAAGTAAACCAAAATATTCAACTTATATTATAAATTGATTGCAGGGAAATAAGTTATGATTGAAATTAATTACTTATATCATTATTATGAATCTGAAATCGGCCCCTTTGTTAATTTGTCTGATCAACCAGAAGATAAAGCCGAACAGATTTTAAGTGAAATACGGGAAAGAGGAGAAACCTTCGCCTCGAAGAGATCGAAAGATTATTTGATTATACGCAGAGGGTTGGAGCAGCAGGCAAGGACTCACTTTATTAAAAAAGGTGGCAAGCCTGTCAGAAAAGTACCTCATTTTATGACGTTAGGGCCTTGTGAATGGCTTTTAGACTGGTATAAACACGGTAAGGAGCTAAAAATACATATTGATAGTTTCTGTCCTGAGATTGTAAGTTTTACCTTTGGGGACTTGTTTCCGACTATGAGATATGAAGATGGAAAACCTTACAGAAAGCAAGTTTATACCAAAGGAGAAATCTTCGATGTAATTAAAGCATATGGTATCCCTCAAGAGTTTAACAGGGATGGCAAACTTGGCCCGGAGCGGTATATTGAAGCACAGATATGGGATGACAGGCCTTTATACGAATACCTCTATACATAATGTTATAGATATAGCATAATCATAGAGTTATTATTAATTATATGTATTAAAATTCATTTTAATTATGGGTTGATGAATATTAGTATGCTATTTTACAGGAGAAGTGGCAGAAGACCGTAAAAAGCTGATTATGGGTTAGGTGATTACAATTTACCCATAGGACTCGGTAATGTATAGCATGGATTTTATAGCATGATTTATAGCAAGGATGTTAACCATCCTATTAAACCACAATGCAAAAGAACAAATGTTCGAAAACTATTGTGATCTTTCCTTTTATGGTATATAATAGGATAAAATGATAACTTGTTACGCTTGTTTCATATAATTTATAGTAGATAGTAAAAGCTTAAACATGGGCAATGGAGGTTAACATGAAAGTCGGAATAGTTGGGGGTATCGGGCCAGAATCTACAGTTGATTATTATAAAAGTATTATATCGGAATATCTGCGGAGATTGAATGGCGGCAACTATCCTCATATAATTATTGAAAGTATTAATATGAAAGAGATGCTGGCTTATGTATCTGCAAGAGATTGGGACTCCCTTGCCGGAATGCTGATAAAGTCAATTGATTCTCTTGCAGAAGCCGGGGCAGATTTTGCAGCTATAGCCTCAAATACTCCTCATGTGGTTTTCACCAGAGTAAGGGATAAAGTCGGGCTTCCTCTTTTGAGCATTGTGGAGGAAACCTGCAAAAAGGCACAACAATGCGGTTTTAAAAGGTTGGGGCTAATTGGTACTGGTTTTACAATGAGAGAGAATTTTTATATGGATACCTTTGAAGCAAATGGTATGGAAATTGTCTTACCTAATATTGATGAACAGCAATATATTCATCAAAAGCTATTCAGCGAAATTGAACTGGGTATTATTAAAGACGAAACCAAGTATGGATTGCTGGCGATAATTGACAGAGTGTTTGAGGAAGATAATATTGACAGCTTAATCCTTGGGTGTACGGAATTTCCTCTTATCCTAAAGGATGGGGATGGAAAAATTCCTTTTCTGAACACAACAGAAATACATGTTCAGAGTATTGTTGATAAGTTGATTGGATAATAGAAATACACATTGCTGTAAAACGTACAAGGTAAAATTTTACCTAAGATTAATTATAGCGAGGTAGGAGCATGATAAATGTTACAAAGGATTGGAATCCAAAACAGGCCAAGCTAAAGGAAATAATTTTAAAGCAGGATAAATTTCATGAAGTAATAAATCTATCTCTGGAGATGCACTCCCAGGTACATACATCGGAAATGTCTGGAGCAGACTTTGTTACATACGAGGATACTTTATGGAAAAATCTTGACCAGAAGGTATTTAGTAAACAGTTAAGGCAAAAAGGTACAACCATTGCTTGGAATCTATGGCATCTTACCAGAATAGAGGATTTGACGGTTAATCTTCTTATAGCGGAGAAAGACCAGGTTATAAACAGTTCGAGTTGGATGGATAGAATGCAGGTGTCGGTAAGTGACACCGGAAATGCAATGGATGATAGTGAGATAGCAACTTTTAGCTCCCAGGTAAACATGCAGGAGTTGAGAAAGTATAGAATAGAAGTTGGAAGAAAAAATCAAGAGATAATTAAAATGATGACTCCTGAAAAACTAAAGCAAAAAATTAACCGAGAAATGATACAAAGAATAAAGGAAGAAGGCGGAGTTACTGATTCTGAGAATTCAAAATGGCTATTGGATTTCTGGGGCAGGAAGACTGTTGCGGGAATCATACTTATGCCAATTACTCGCCATCAGATTGTTCATTTAAACGATAGCTTAATGCTGAAAGACAAGCTTTCAAGGGACTTAATTTAAAATGGAACACCAGGTTGATTGGATTATAAGTAATATTATTTATTAAATTAAGTATCCAATTCTATATATATCCAGAAAAAAGGAAGACTGCATTTGCTATTGCAGCCTTCCTTTTTTCTTTAAGCATAGAGCTTTATCATATGCAATAAAACATTGTTAGTTTTTATAGATAGAAAATACTTTTGGTATTAAACACAAAAACACCCATTTATTTAAGGATTATTTAATAATTTAAAAGCTATACTTGTCACATAATTTGAGAAAAGGGTGATAATAAGTGTTTGCAAAAATATTGAAAAAAGATCTTAAAAGAAAAAAAGCTATGAATATAGTATTATTTTTATTTATGATAACAGCCAGTATGTTAATAGCCAGTAGTGTGAATTTACTATATACCTCTACAACAGCATTGGAACACTTCAAGGAGCTGTCGAAAACCTCGGATAATATAATTATTACGCTATCTGAACCTGATAGTGACAAAATGATGGCGGAGTGGAGCAGTAAATGCAATAAAATTAAGGAAGTAAACACAGATGATATGATACTGGTTACGGCAGATAGAATTACTCTTCAGCCACAATATGCAAAGATTGAGGAGGAGGCGACACTTACGGTTGCTAAGGTCCCTAAAAAAGGCAATCTAATATTCAGTGAACAGGATAATAAAGTTGAATTAAATCCTGGGGAGGTAGCAATTCCAAAAATAATTAAGGATAATACCGGCCTTAAAATAGGGGATAAGATTAAAATAAGGATTGGTAATCTGGAAAAAGAGTTTATAGTCAAAAATTATCTGAAAGATGTATTGTTTGGATCAGGTATGATGGGTTTTAAAAGAATAATTATTAGCGATGAGGACTATGAGGAATATAATAAAATCTCTGAAAAAAGTATAATGAAACTGTGGGGTATTACCAAGACAGGGGCAGCCACATATGAAGAAATTGAAAAGGATTTCAGTAAAACCTCCATCGCTTCAATATCCACTTTTAACAGTGAGGTTGTCTCGTTTACGTACCTGATGGATCTGGTTGCCGCAGCTATTATGAGTATAATGAGTATATTTCTGATATTAATCGCTTTTCTTATTTTAAGATTTACAATAAGATTCACAATTGAAGAAGATTATAAAGAAATAGGAATTATGAAAGCAATTGGTCTGAAAAACATTGGAATTAAGAAAATTTACCTAGTTAAATATTCAGCACTTTCATTGGTGGGTGGTGGTATAGGTTTTGCAGCAAGTATCCCGTTTTCAGGTAATATGCTGGGTAATTTGTCTGAGAATATAATGATTACAACATCTGTATTGAATTATTCTCTTGCAGCTTTAAGCTCTCTATTAATAATATTTGTCACAATTTTATTCTGTTATCTCTGTACCGGTCGTATCAATAAATTGACTGCTATAGATGCCATCAGGCAGGGGAGCACCGGAGAGCGGTTTTCTGCCTCAAGAAAATTGAAGCTTCACAATATAAAACATATAAGTACACCGGTGTATATGGCTATTGGAGATTTGTTGGGCGGTTTTAAGAGATTTCTTATCCTTGTTATAACTTTTATACTCGGTACGGTTATAATAATTGTACCAATAAATAATATAAATACTTTGATATCTGATGATATTAATACATTATTTGGTTTAGGCAGATCGGATTTCAGTATTAAGCCTGAAAGCTCTGGTAATACATATAGAAATTCAAGTGTTAAAGAACTTCTTGCGGACATTGACGCCATTGAACTGAAAATGAGGGAAAAAGGGTTTGACGTAGACATTCATCCTGAAATTATGTGTATGTCCAAGATCCACGCGGATAATCCGAACATAAGCCAAAATATATTAAGCTTGCAAGGATACGACTATTCAACTGACAACTATGCTTATCTGGAGGGAACACCTCCAAAATTGGAGAATGAAGCGGCAATAACAACAAAAGTAGCGGATTATTTTGGAATAGGATTGGGCGACTCTATTTACTGTATTGAAAAAGACAGTACAGAAAAATTTATTGTAACGGCACTATATCAATCAATGAACAATCTTGGTCTTTCCATACGCTTTTCTGATAAACATTTGATTAAAATTGATAACAGCTACGGACTGACCTTGTTCGGGAAATTTAAGGAAGAAAACTCAGAGCAGTTAATAGATTTGAAAAACAAATTTCCTGAGCTTGGTATTAAAAGTACAAGAGAGTATATGGATGGTTTCATGGGCAATATTCTAGGCCAGCTAGATAATCTGAAAAATATTGTTTTAATTGTTGTTTTGGGTATTAATTTTCTTATAACAACCCTTATTGTAAGGATGCATATAACAAAAGAAATTCCTGAAATCGCATTGCTTAAATCGATAGGCTTTAAGGATAGAGCAATAAGGAAATGGCTGGCAGTAAGAATAATGCTTGTACTTATTATATCAATTGTTTTTGGAACAATAATTGCCAACTTAACGGGAAGCTATTTATCATCAGGCATATTCAGCCTTATGGGTGCAACTCAAATTCAATTGACAATTGAACCTTTACAAGTTTATCTGATTTATCCTCTGATAATATTGGCTGTTACAATGCTGGCAGTTGTTTCAAGCCTCGGTCAGGTAAGAAGAACTCGTATATGGGAAATTAATAACCAGGAATAAAAAATTAATATCAAATTAAAGAATATAAAAGTAAAGGATGTTAAATTGTGAATAAAGTATTAAGTGTTAATAACCTATGTAAAACATACATAGTTAATAAAAGGCAGAACAATGTTCTCAGGAATGTAAACTTTGAAATGCATGAGGGAGAATTTGTGTCAATAATGGGGCCCTCCGGATCAGGGAAATCCACATTATTATATACTGTAAGCGGAATGGACCGCCTGACAGCCGGAAGGGTAATTTTCGCGGGAAAAGATATAAGTGATGTGAGCCCCAATAGAATGTCCGATATAAGATTAAACGAGATGGGGTTTGTATTCCAGCAAATGCATATGTTGAGAAACTTGTCCATATATGATAACATTATTGTATCAGCCTACAATTCTAACGCTGGTAAGACAACGGAACAGCGTAAGAAAATAAATGAGTATGCAATTGAGCTTATGAGAAAGCTCGAAATTATTGATATTGCTGACAATGATATTACCGAGGTCTCAGGTGGTCAGCTTCAGAGAGCTTGTATTTGCAGGTCATTGATAAACAAGCCTAAAATGATTTTTGCTGATGAACCGACAGGTGCACTTAATTCCAAGACAGCAAATGAAGTTATGTCGGAATTTATTAAAATAAATCGTATGGGTACCTCAATTTTATTGGTCACCCATGACATTAAGGTCGCAGCTAAGACTGATAAAATTCTTTACATAGTTGACGGGAACATACAGGGTGAGTTTCAACTGGGTAAATATTCAGAGGAGAGCTCCCAGAAGGATCGTGAAAGGAAGCTTAACAGCTGGCTTATGGATATGGGATGGTGACACATGGTAGAGGTATTAATCATTGAAGATAATCTTGAAATAGGAACCATCCTTTGCGATTTTCTCACAAAGGATGGTTATTCGTTATATTTGGCCGGCAGCGGTGAAGAAGGCATGGAATATATAAGAAAAAACACTGTAAAGCTGGTCCTGCTGGACGTTATGCTGCCGGGGATCGATGGGTTCGGGGTCTGCAAACTGATAAGAGAACATGGGAATATTCCTATTGTAATTATCAGTGCCAAAGTAGATAAAGCGGACAAGCTTGCCGGTCTGGAGCTTGGAGCTGATGATTATATTGAAAAGCCCTTTGACATTGATATCCTTTCTGCAAAAATTGCGGCATTGCTCAGACGAAATTATGAATTCAGGGATAAGGCCAGTGTGGTGTCAGATGGAGACATAACCATTGATTTAAATGCAACAACAGTATATTTTAAGAAAAAGCCCTTAACCATGACCACTAAAGAGTTCGAATTATTAGTATTGTTTCTGAAAAATAAAGGTAAAACCTTGAGAAAGGAATGGCTTTTTGACAAAGTCTGGGGGACAGACAGCTTCAGTGAACCTTCCACATTGACTGTACATATAAATAAGTTACGTGAAAAGATTGAAGCAGCTCCAAAAAAACCAAAAAGGATAGTAACAGTATGGGGAGTAGGTTATAAATATGAAGCACTATAACAAGATTATTGCCGGGGTAATCATATTCTGGATAATCCTTTCATCGCTGGCTTCAGCTCTTTTGTACTTTGATGATACTAAGCCCATCGAAAAAGGCTATAGAATTGATATAAACAGAATAAATAAATTACTATCAGATGGGGTTGAATTAAATGATATCGATTTAAGAGTATTTGAGTATGTGGTAAAGGTAGAGATATTAACATTCCCATACTCTAATAAGGATTTATCTGATTTTTTTAATGGTGAAGGTATACCCGGAGGAGTAGATTTTTCGGTACAGCCTTTATTTTCAAAGAATCCAAATGTGAGTAATAATGGTTTATCTTATCTTCGTTTTACATATAATACTCATGACAATACTGACTTTATACTGAAAAATATAATAATAATTAACCTGTCCCTTTTTATTATGGTTGTACTGATTACATCAATTATGCTGTTTATAAAGCATTCAATTCTGCACCCCTTTAATCAAATTATTCAAATGCCTTATGAATTATCGAAGGGTCACCTTAAAGTGGAATTGAAGGAAAGCAAAAATAGATTTTTTGGTAAGTTTATATGGGGATTGGAACTGTTAAGGCAAAACCTTGAAACTCATAAGAAACGCGAATTACATCTGGAAAAAGAAAAAAAGACCATGATATTATCTCTTTCACATGATATTAAAACTCCTCTTAGTACTATTAAATTATACTCCAAAGCTATCTATGACAATTTATACAGCACCGAGCAAAAAAAAGCCGAGGCGGCGCGTAGAATTGAAGATAAAGCTAATCAGATCGAGAGCTTTGTGGGCGAAATAATAGCTGCCTCCACCGGAGATATACTTGATATCCAGGTGACCCAGGGTGAATTTTACTTAAGTCAGCTTGTAAATCAAATAAGGAACACCTATGAGGATAAGTTAAGAATACTTAAAACAGATTTCATTATAGGCAGCTTTGATGAAATCTTATTAAGGGGAGATTTGGAAAGGCTTTTGGAGGTTTTTGAAAATATATTGGAAAATGCCATAAAATACGGTGACGGTAGATTTATAAAAATATCCTTTACTGATGAGGATTACTGCAAGCTTATAACTGTAACCAATTCCGGGCAGCCAATACCTTCGACGGAGTTTATACATATGTTTGAGAGTTTTTGGAGAGGTGCAAACTCCCGAAATAAAGAGGGTAGCGGCCTGGGTTTATATATTAGTAAAGAGATTATGAAAAAAATGGATGGGGATATATATGCTGAAAATACAGCAGATACAATGAGTATTACTGTGGTTGTGAGGTATAGCTAATAAATCTGTTGAAGCTATAACTCCAGCAGGGATACCGGTATATATTAATATCAAGGTTTCAAAGGGAACAACAACTGCTGAAGATTATGCTAAATACCGAACACAATTTTATTAATAATAAATTTATTTTATAAAGGGGTAAATTTTATGTGGACTAGAGTGGAACTTAAGCTCAGAGCAAGACAGGTTTTAAGTGGTAATTATTGGAAAGCCCTCTTAATAGGCTTAGTAATCCTTTTTGCTACAGGTGGTAATCAGGGTGGAAGCACCAGCGGGGGGAGAAATAATATTAACAACAATATTCAAGGTTGGAATTTTCCTGATTTTTCTCCGCAATACATTGCAATGGGCATTTTATTTATTCTTTCCTTAATCTTTGCTGTAATAACGGTTTTTACTGCTTTACGAATATTCTTAGGCTATCCCTTGGAGGTAGGAGGCAGAAGATATTTTATTAAATCAGCTCAGTATACCAATAATAAGGGTTGTTTCACGTTTGCCTTTATCGGTGGTAATTATAAGGGTATTCTTATAACCATGCTTCTGAAAGGTGTATACAATTTACTATGGTATCTTCTTTTTATAATACCCGGAGTTGTTAAATCCTACTCTTACAGCATGGTGCCATACATTCTTGCTGAGAACCCGAATATCGGAGCCACAAGGGCTATTGAACTTAGTAAGAACATGACGCATGGCCATAAGGCCGCCATGTTTGTCCTGGATCTGTCTTTTATTGGTTGGTATCTGCTGGGAGTACTCGCGCTGGGAATCGGAACATTGTTTGTGCTGCCATATGACTATGCAACAAAAGCAGAGTTATATCTGGTGCTTAAAGATAACGCATATCAAAACGGTTTTTGGGTGGAGGGTGAATTATAATGAACACAGAAAAATTCAGTGGAATAGCATCAATATATGAAAAATTCAGACCGCAGTATCCGAAAGAATTTATTGAATTCAATAATATATAGAGTATGATTTAGAGGGCTTTCTCGGAAGAAGTCTATCGGCCTCCTACTCACCGAAAAAGGGAGATGCCGGTTATGAAATATATATCGCTGCACTAACGGATTTATTCAATAAGTATAGCCTTGATGGAAAAGTTATTATTCCGAATATCACCAGGTCATACATAGGTAAGGTGTGAGCTCAAGGCAGAATTTATTTTGAAACACTTATTTTAAACACTTAAAAACTGTGTTGTCAGTTGACGCCTGTAATGTGAATAAAGTGCGTTTTATAGGCATCTTTTGTCCAGGGAAGGTTCCAGGAGTCAAAGGAATGGGTAGCTATTACAGGCTCATATCTTTTAGCTGCGGTGTTATAAACCATTCCCACAATGATCGCCGAATGTTTGATACCCGCACTGGAGGAGAATTCATATTGAATCACGTCACCTGTGTTAATGTACTCTCCAAGTTCTCCTGTGTAATTGGAGTCTCCCAAGATTGTCTTTTCAGTTCCTTTCGGGCCGAATTCATTTTTTCTGTAGTTTCCAAGTAAAATTGAGTTCAGGCCCCTTGCCGTGCTCCAGGTCCATGAGAAATCCATATTCTTTCCGCCTGAACTGCCCTTTTTAATATAGTACCATTTGAAGCTCCCTTTTGTATCATTTTCTGCGCCGCCTGCTCTGAGACATTGAGATACAAAGTTTGTACAATCTCCGCCCTCCCATTCCTGAACCCCTAGATTTACAAATTCATCAGAGTACTTTTGCCAATATTTTTTTGCCCAGTTGACTGCACCATTGCTGTTATAAGCTGAACGTTCCTTTCGATTTTGGTTAAACGAGCGTGGCATCAGCTTCAGCTCTGTGGGAGGACTGTTTTCAGACCTTTTCACAGAGGACTGGAAGGCTGCTTTTAACTCTTCCACAGATTTACTAAGCTCATCAAGAGAGATATTCCGGCATTGTTCGGAGAGACCGCGGTCTGTCTGAAAATTATCGCTAACAACCTTCCACAATCCATCTTCTTTTTTTAGAACAATATTATGTTTTTCGATTATTACCCCTATAATTGGATCACTGTAGGCATTTACCCCATTCCAGTGAATATAGGCTGTCAATGTTGCTGTTAATGAACAAAAATCACCTTTTGTATGGACGTTTGACAGCTTTGCTTTCGGGAAGACTTTCTTTATAGCGTAATTACTATTTGCGAAGGCTAGTAGATAATCCTGTAATAATTGCTTTTTTATAAACAGCTGGTATTTGCGGGAATTAGGCTCCCGGCTTGAAAAATAACTGTCTAAAGCATCTACCTGACCTGTTGACAGAGCATTTACCTTCTCTAATAGATACTGTCTGGTAAATGACCCTGGTTCACTTGGCAGCAGATAAGGTTTCGCATATATATCAATGGCAGTAATATTTATTAGTGCCGATATCAAAATAAAAGGTATAATAAGCTGCGTAAATTTCTTTTTATCCATAGAGCCTCCATTAGCCGGATTTGTGGCATTTCATCAACAAATAACAGTAAAACATTATATCCAATGAAAGGTTTGTTATACCAAGGTATTTTTCTATACCAAGCTATTTTGAGGTACCTTGGTATAAAATACAACGTTTTTGGAAAATACTACATAATGGCATACTAAAAATTAATTGAATAATCAGGAGTGCTTTTGAAATAATGGACAAAACAGATGATTTAAAAATAAAGAATTACAATACCTTTG
The DNA here is from genome assembly GCA_023431385.1 of Bacillota bacterium. Lineage (GTDB taxonomy): Bacteria > Bacillota > Clostridia > Acetivibrionales > DSM-1351 > Ruminiclostridium. The sequence goes on from JAEYWA010000193.1 coordinate 54,519, forward strand.
TATTAAAAACTCTCATTATCCTGTTGACTGTCACCATAGCAATTTTGGC
>JAEYWA010000038.1 GCA_023431385.1 Bacillota bacterium
TGAGTGTCTATCTCTATTTTTACCATTCTTTAACAAGCCGAAAAGTGGGGGCAACTGTATTGAAAACAAACGTGAAGGCAGAGGTCTATCAAACTTATACCGGAATGATAGACGAGGATGTAATACATGAGGCAAAGGCTGGTAATGAAAAAGCGCTGGAGTATCTTATCAATAAGTACAAAAGCTTTGTTCGGGCAAAGGCCAGAACATATTTTCTTATAGGAGCTGACCGTGAAGATATTATTCAAGAGGGTATGATTGGTTTGTTTAAAGCAATCAGAGACTATAAAGGGGACAAGCTGTCTTCCTTCAGAGCCTTTGCGGAGCTTTGTATTACACGCCAGATTATTACTGCCATTAAAACGGCTACCAGACAGAAGCACATACCTCTGAATTCCTATGTTTCACTTAATAAGCCAATTTTCGATGAGGAATCCGACAGAACCCTGATGGATGTAATTAGCGAGGAAAATATCAGCGACCCTGAAGAGCTTGTTATAAACAGAGAAGAGTTTTTGGGTATAGAAAATAAAATGGGAGAAATACTCAGTTCTCTTGAGTGGGAGGTTCTGACCTCTTATCTGGAAGGTAAATCCTATCAAGAGATTGCAGAAGATTTGGACAGGCATGTTAAATCAATTGACAATGCGCTACAGCGAGTAAAACGTAAATTGGAGAAATATCTTGAAGAACAAAAAGCATAATTTGAATAAACAGGCTAAAATGCTACTGGACGTGGGCTGAAAAAACATGCTATAATACCCTAGTCCATTAGCCCTGCTACATATAGTGCGGGTGTAGTTCAATGGCAGAACATCAGCTTCCCAAGCTGATTGCGTGGGTTCGATTCCCATCACCCGCTCCAAAGAACCAAGGCTAAAAGTTATTATTGAAAGTTCTAAACAATATAACATAATTGTTTGGAATCGAACCCCGAGAGGGCTCGAACGGCAGACAAATTTTATATATGCTCCCATAGCTCAGTAGGCAGAGCGCATCCATGGTAAGGATGAGGTCATCAGTTCGACTCTGATTGGGAGCTCCATGAAAAAAGAGTATCACATAACGTGATACTCTTTTTTCATGTCGTTCAAATAGAAACGAAACGATAATCGTTAGTTTACCATGGATGCGCTCTTGAACTAGGCTGAGGCTTGATAAGCGAGTGATGCACGGAAACCAAGTCCTGAGGCGCAGAGCATATGAAATATGTGAGCACCGAAGGGACGAAGGATGACACAGCAGCGCGAAGGTTAGCGAGTCTCAGAGCATTCATGGAAAGGATGAGGTCAGAGTTCGACTCTGATTGGGAGCTCCATAGAAACATCAGAGAATGCTTGATTTGCAGAAAATGTGAATCAAGCATTTTTCATATCTAAGTCCAAAGAAACCACTTTTAAACCAATTGAGATTGAGTTTAGCATTGAGGGTAGTTGGCATTAACCTTGTTATTTAAGTGTAGATATATTTTACCGATATGTTATGGGACAATGAAAGATCTCGCTGTTCATCATTATAATACTTAGCAGGCGTTTGGTCACTCCTCAGCATTTCACGATTTCTATAGTAATATTATCGTCAATTTATAAATTGAACACACAAAAATAAACTCAAGGATTTTTCCTCGAGTTTATTTTCGTATGTTCAAAAGGAGCTAGCAATCGTGATGTTTATTTCCACAGAAGCAACAGAATAAAATAATAACAATTATTATAATCCATATGAAATTGTCATTGTCATTTGAACAACCTGAATGGGCATTATTTAAAAAGCCTCCACGAACGGTATCCTCATTTTCTGACATACTCTTACCCTCCTCATAAAGATATTGTAAATAAAGCATTCAAATACTTAAATCAATACCATATTATTCATTAAAAACCATATGTGTTACAATTATAAATAATAACACAGTAATTACTAAAAACACTTTGTTGGTATTTGTAGGAGGGCATATGCAAAAAGTTAATTTAGAGAATTTAATAAATCAAGATATTATTGGAAAGAAAAATAAAAAGAAACTTATAAGCCATTCGAAAAAGGTAAGGGAAATATCAATTAGAATCTGTGAGGAAATAAATAAGCATAAAGAGGTCATTTCAATTGAAGATATAGAATTAATAGAGGCAGCTGCGTTATTACACGACTTAAAAAAGTATAAAAATAAGAAGGATAAGAGAAAGAAACATAACGTAAAATGCGCTAAATATATTAAAAAACACGGAAGTGATTTATTAAAATGTAACGAGAATGAAAAAGCTTTAATATGCTTAATGGTTAGATGGCATAAGGGAAAAGGTTATAAAAATTTACTTAATAATAAAAAGCAAATAAGAATGATTGAAATAGTTAGGATAGCTGATAAAATATCTAAAATATACAAGAAACCCTTAGAAGATGTATATTCAGACATCATATGGAAAATATTAAAACTCCAAAACAAGAGAGTAAAAAATGCAGCTTTAAAAGTATTTATTATAGAAGTATTTAATCAATAATAAGAATAGTTAGACATTTATTCACTTTTTTGCTTATTTATTAAATGGGAATATGTTGAGTAAAGTTACTCTCTGAATTATATTTTATCGAATATATTCATAACTCTGAACCTAAACTATCCAATGAATAGCATAATACAAATCACGAGGTACATTATGAGACAAGTTACAGCAGCAATAATCCGAAAAGATGATAAAATACTTATTTGTCAGAGGGCTGTGGATGACGAGTGTGGTATGCTCTGGGAGTTCCCTGGCGGAAAGCTTGAGGACGGTGAAACCCTTGAACAGTGCATTGTAAGAGAAATCCGTGAGGAACTGGAACTGGATATTAAGGTGCTGGGTATCTTTACCGAGAGCATTTACCGGTTTGAGGACAAAGAAATTTTCTTCACAGTTTTTAATGCAGAGATTATTGGAGGAGAAATGAAGCTGAATGTTCATAATACCGCTGAATGGGTAACCATTAAAGAAATGTCCAATTATAAATTCATGCCTGCAGATATAGATTTTGTAGATGAGCTCACTTTGAACCTATAAGCAGCCATTCAACCCCAACGTTAAGAGCCTTTGCAAGACCTACTACCTCGTAATCTGCCACAAATCTGTCACCGGATTCTATTTTACTTATAGAAACGCGGTCAATATTATAGCCTAACACTTCCAGCCTCGCTGATAAGTCCTGCTGAGTAATATGAGGACTTGATTTCTGTCTTACTTCTTTTACTCTTTTTCCTACTATATTTTTAGAATCATTATGCCAATAAATTTTCATCGCTTACTCCGTTCTAAAGTAGAACAATTTTATATTGATTATATTATTAAGTTTGTTTATAATTGTTCTAAAGTATTACATTTGCTGATTTTATATATAGCTATTTTGACAAGGTAAAATAAGATTAATTTTAAGATTTGGCAAATGAATTAAAAGGGTGGAAATATGAATATTAATGAACTAAAAGCCGAAATAGAGGAAATCAGGGCTTCATTAAGCATTGCTTCGGTCAATATTGAGTCCGAGGACTGTGATTATAATTATTTAATGGGGCTTAGTGTGAAGCTGGATCAATTGATTTTGGAGTATATAGAAAAGACAGCTTGCCATTTTTGACTATAAAGCTATCGTCGCTTATTGTATAATTATTGCATTATTAGTCAAATTACGTATTATGAGGTTGAAAACATGGGCGATAGTAATTATTTTAATACAAAAATATATATGCCTTCCGTTAAGAATAACCATATAAGCAGGGAAGCTTTAACTGGTAAAATGACCGAAAGTCAAAAAAAGCAACACAAAATTATTCTGGTTTCTGCTGAAGCAGGATACGGTAAGACAACTCTGGTGTCCGGATGGATAAGTCGGCTAAACCAGCATTATACATGGCTGTCCTTAGATGAATATGATAACGACGCCGTAACATTCATAAACTATTTAGTGATGGCCATAAGGAAAGTTGATAAAACGTTCGGTAGCACTATAGAAAATATTTTGAGTACACCAAAGCTACCTGGGGTAGAAGTAGTCAGCGCTTACATAATAGAGGAATTGACGAAGATTAAACATACATTTACTTTAATTTTCGATGACTATCATGTTATTACTAACGCATATATACACAAATTAATACAGCGAATTATTGACTCCAAGGCACATAGCATCCTTATCATAATAATCACTAGACAGGACCCGCCATTTAGCCTCTCTCGGTGGAGAGCAGGGGATATATTGACAGAACTGAGGTCTTTTGATTTGCGGTTCGAAACTAACGAGATTAAAGAGTTTTTTTATAAGAATTTTCATATCGGTTTTGAAAATGAAACCCTTGAAATTCTGGAAGAAAGAACGGAAGGGTGGGCTGCAGGCTTGCAATTAATAGGCCTATCCTTGAAGAATATAAATAAGGAGCAGCAAGGAAGAAGTTTTAATGAACAATTCAGTGGAAATAACAGGTTTATTGCAGACTATCTTATGGAAGAGGTGTTTGAAAGGCAGGAGGCTCAGATTCAAGTATTCTTAAAAAAAACCAGTATCCTAAAAAGTTTTAATGAAGAGCTATGTAATTATATCACAGGACTTAATTGCAGTAAGCAAATCATAGAACGGCTAGAGAAAGAGAACCTTTTTATAGTGCCGCTAGATAGTAATCGAAACTGGTATAGATACCATCATCTTTTCTCCAAATTTCTGAGTGCTGGTCTAGATGAGAAACTGAAGCTGGAAATATGCCGGACAGCAAGTGCTTGGTACAAGACTAAAGGGCTGTTAGAATTAGCCTTTGAATACGCACTGGAAGCAAAGGATGGTGAAATGGCACTAAGCCTGGTTAATCAAGTTTCCACCAAATATTTATATAATGGTTCAATAGAAAAACTTCTTGAACTGCTGAATTCAGTCAAAGATATAAGTAATAAAACAGATGCCGAGGTAGAGACCAGCAGAGCTTGGTGCCTATTTCTTTTAGGAGAAACGGATAAAGCCCATAAAACCTTAAAAGAATTGAAAAGCAAGCAGGTTATTACGGCTTCAAATATATCAGGTAGAATTCAAGCTCTTGAGGCAATTCTATATACTAACATAGATAAAAGCAAAGCTGTTATGCTTGCAGAAGAAGCAGTCTCTATTCTAAAAGAAGAGAATAGGTTATTTTATAATATTGCATTAAGAACTCTCGGACTGGTGAAGGCTTCAGTAGGGGAGTCAGCCGAAGCAGCAGAAGCATTTAAAATGATAATTCATGGAGTTAATTATAAAAAATATCGATTAGTTGAGCTATCTGCATTTGTAAATTATACAGATTGCCTGATTGCAATGGGAAGAAGGCTGGAGGCACAAAGCTTGTGTGAAGAACTGTTGGCTGAATATACAGATCAATATGGAGATCGCCTGCCTATGGCAAGAGTGATATATCTTACTCTGGGAATATGTTTCTATATCGGAAATGAGTTGGAAAAGTCAAAAAAATACTTACATGAGGGTATTAACTTTTGCAGAGAAATGAAACTGATGTCAACGATAGGTAATGCCGAGGGGATTTATGTAAAATTACTTTATATTTTGGGTGAAAAGAGCGCTGCTTTTAAAACTTTATATAAATATAAAAGTCTATCAAAAAGATCAAGACTTCAAAGTATTTTTGAAATGCTTGAGGCCATTGAAATTGATTTGAGCATTGAAGAGAAAAACCACACCAAGGTGTTGGAATGGACAAAGAAACGAGAAGAGTTAATGAATGATAATATGTGTCCTTATCCTAGTAATGTTAAATTGACATATATCAGAGCACTAATTAATGAAAAGAGATTTAACGAAGCAGGAACTAAATTAGAAAGTGAAGAAGGATTAGCAAGAAAATATAATAAGCAGGAGCAATTGATAACAATCCTGATATTTACAGCATTAGTTAAAAAACATAATGGAGCCCAGAGTGAAGCCTTGGTGTATATGAGAGAGGCTTTGAAAATAGCAGCTTCCGAAGGATATGTGAGAAATTTCCTGGACGAGGATAAGGAGGTTTTAGCATTAGCACGCAAGGTGCGAAATGCAGCACCGGAATTTGTAGATCAATTGGAGGAACAAAATACCCTACAGGTCAATGTTCTTATCGAACCTCTTAAGACCAGGGAATATGAAATTCTAAAGCTTATTGCAGCAGGTATGTCTAACGCTGAAATTGCAGCTAATCTTTACATAACAACAGGGACTGTTAAGTGGTACATAAAAAACATATTTACTAAGCTGGGTGTAAATAAACGAACACAGGCAGTAAAAAAAGCAAGACAATTAGAAATATTAATATAACTGACAGAATCAATAAAGACCTAACTTTTTACCTAACTTATGGCAGGTGAAAAGTTAGGTCTTTCCATTTAGTATAAATAATATGTCGAGATTTGTTGGACGAGAAAATAGCACTTAAGAGTCTTATTAAAATAAGTAAAAGAAGGGTGGAGATATATTTCGTTATATAGTACTGCATGTAAGAGCATTCCATGTAAAAGCATTACATGAACAAGTAAAGTATATTATTTGAAAGGATACAACATAATGATTTTCCAAAAAAAAGTGAACACTAAAAAACGATTTAAGCAATCAGCAGTAATATCCTTAATTACACTTTTGGCTTTTATATTAACATTCGTTTCCTCACTAAGCGGTACTTTTGCTCAACAGGATGCAAATGAACCGAACCAAAAGACTGTAGAGTCCAGTTCTCCAAAAAGTAAACGGATTATAGTTAAGCTTAACAATGAAACTGCAGCAAAGGCCGAAGCAGAGATCACCCAAAAGGATATGGCATTACGTAAAGGCTCTGCAAAAAACATGGGTGATATTTTCAGCAAGTATAAGATTAAAAAGATGGAGCCTATGTATAAAGGTTTGGTAAATTGGAAGAAAAAGAACGGAAAAACTGAGAAAGAGTATTATAATAATATACAAAAAAATTTCCAGAAAAGGTCAAAGCGTAGCAAGAAAGGTGTTTCGGCGGATACCAATCTATCCAATACATATATTATTGAAGCAGATGTTAGCAGCCAAGCGGAGTATGATAAGCTGCTGGCGTCATTAAAAAAGGACTCCAGATTTGAATATGCAGAAGCCGACATGGTATTGACTACAAGTATGGTACCTGACGACCCATATTTTTCAAGCAGTGAATCATGGGGGCAGCCATTTGATGACCTATACGGAGTAAAGGTAACCTCAAGCTGGGAAGCATGGGAGACAGCCACAGGGGATGGTGTAACAGTGGCTGTCGTTGATACGGGAATTGATAATGCCCATCTTGATATTGCAAATAATATGTGGACTAATACAAAAGAAATTGCCAATAACGGAATTGATGATGACAATAACGGCTATATTGATGATATATGGGGCTGGGATTTTGTAAATAGCGACAATAGCCCCGTAGACGACAATGGACATGGAACTCATGTAGCCGGAACAATTTCTGCAACCGGAAACAATGGGATAGGTATCGTGGGAGTTGCTCCTGGAGCCAAGGTTATGGCGGTAAAAGGTTGTGATAAAAAAGGTAATGGTAATTCCGTTATCCTTTCTAACGCCATTGTATATGCTGCAGAAAATGGAGCGGATATAATAAATTGTAGCTTTGGCGGGTTAGGATATTCACAGACACTTGAAGATGCCGTGAATAAAGCAATTAATCTCGGTGCTGTTGTGGTTGTCGCTGCCGGAAATGAAAATGATGATGTGAGTAAATATTCTCCAGCCAGTATAAAAGGGGCAATAACAGTGGCGGCTACTGACATCAGTGACAAAAAAGCAGACTTTTCCAACTGGGGTAGCGGCATTGATGTGGCGGCACCTGGCGTTGATATACTTTCCTTGGGAGCAAAAGCAATTACAGCACCAGTAGGCAAAGTTAGCAACGAATATACCGTGGCTAGTGGAACCAGTATGGCTGCCCCCCATGTATCAGGTATTGCAGCACTGATTCTATCCAACCAAAGAGAGTTGTCAAATGACCAGATATATATCGCACTTAGGGACTCGGCTGATGATATTATATCCAGTGGCTTCGACAATTACTCAGGCTATGGGCGTGTTAATGCCGGAAGAGCACTGCAAATACACAACACTGTGCAAGCATATATTGAAAGTCCTGTTCAAAGAAGTTCTATAAATGGCAATATAACAGTAACAGGCAGTGCAAACGGGAGCTCTTTCTCCAGTTATACTCTGGAGTATGGAAAAATAAATACATTTGGACAAGAGCCGGTTGAATGGATTACCCTGGAACAGGGAAACTCTCCCATAGACAGAGGTAGGCTTTGTGACTTTAACACCTTAAACGGTGTAGACGGTAAGTATGCAATAAAATTAACCGTTAATGACAACGGCATTCCTCAGAAAAAGTTTGTCGACAGAATAGAATTTGAAGTAGATGATATAGGGTTTACCAATCCTGCAGCTGCTATGGATCCAAGTTATGCAACCGGGATTAAGACGGGAAAGGTACTTACAATAGAAGGTTCGGTTACCGGGCCGACATTTATGAATTATCGCCTTGAGTGGGGAGAGGGTTTAAATCCCACAGAGTGGTATACTACCGGAGTTACACTGGAAAATAGAGGAGATATGTCTGTTTCTGGGGGTGCTTTAGCCAAATGGGACTCAGGTGTATGCCCGAGAAGAGCAGGATATTATCAGTTGAGGATCCTTGTTGAAAATGAGGGTTTTACAAACGAAGATAGAACTATTATATATCTTGAGCCGGATTTAGCCTCCGAGAACTGGCCTCAGAGATTGGAAGGCCCATTCGCGAATGAAACGAGTGTTCTGCCTTCCAGGGACTTCACAGGACAATCCAGCCTTGTTGGAATTAGTGCGAATAAACAAACATCTTTCGTAAAATATTCCCATGACGGAACCCTTCAATATAAACTTCCGTTTATTAATATTACTAGAAACAGCAAGGTGGCAGTTGGAGATATTGATGATTCTCCTGGTGAGGAAGTAGTTTTTGTTAAAGACGATATGATGCGTATTGTAAAATCAGATACCTCATATACTGAGTTTCCTCTGAATAAGCAATATGATTTCCGGTGGAGAGCTCCTGTCCTTCAGGATGTGGATGGAGATTTCATCCCTGAAATTCTGACGCTGGGTATAGATAGAATCAACTATACCCAATGCCTATATGTTTATAAACTGGACGGATCCATCTTAAGTTCAAAATTTCCGATTATAGTTAATGACATATCGTGGAAGGATCAAGATGATCTTATAGAGGTTAATTTCTTAGTACTTGATATAAATAACGATGGTGAAAACGAAATTATATTTCAGCAGACGGACTACAATTTTGATTCTAAGCTGAATCTATACAAATGGGATGGCACACCGTTGGAATGGCATACAGAACAACCTTACTTTACAGATGTATTCATACGAAATATGATTGGTGCAGACCTCGACCACGATGGGCAAGTAGAAATCGTTATTTGTGCTGGAAAATTTGTAAAGGTAAACACAGTACCACAAATATATGTAATAAATTCCGATGGAACTATAAAAAACGGTTGGCCATATGCTCTTAGCGAAAATAGCGTCGATCTCGCTACTGCAGATATGGACAGGGATGGAACAGATGAAATTATATATTCCGAGATAAATGAAATCAACGTGTTAACAATTGACGGCAACCCGATGTCCAGTGCTTGGCCGGACCGCAGGACTCAATATTATGGTAACTTTTCCATAGGAGACATCAATAGTGATTCTTATCCGGAAATAATAGCGTATCATATGGAAGAAGATACATATACTTCATTCGACTCCTCTAAAAGGAAGTATATAGAAAATGAAGTGGTAGCTATTGATAGAAATGCACAAGTCATAAATAGCTGGAGAATTAAAGGTCCTGGGGGAGCAAAACCCGATACAAGATTAAAAAAGGTATATAGGGAAATAGATCCGGCATTGGGTGATTATAATAATGACGGTAAAGTGGATATTGCTATTAGCCAAAACTTATTTGATAAAAATAATAACCTGGTTGATGGGGCTTTGACAGTTCTTACAACGGATGGAGACTATGACCCAGAGAATATGGACTGGCCAGTTAGATTACATAATCCACAGAATACTTCAATAAATATTTCGGCAAAGCCACTACCAGCTGTAACGAATATTACATTGAATACCACATCAGCCAGCATTTCTGTTGGAGGAAAAACCCAATTGACTACTACTGTACTGCCCGCGGGTGCAAACAGAAATATAGTATGGTCAGTAAATAATGAGAGTACCAAAGGCGTAGCTATAGTAGCTCAAGATGGTATGGTTACTGCAAAACTACCCGGTACGGCAGTAATAAGGGCGGCAAGTCTTTTGGACTCAAGTAAATATGCGGAATGTACCGTATTAGTAACTGAAGCCCCGGAAGGCGTTTTATTTAAAGATGATTTTGAAGGCTCCAAAGGAAACGCTTTTGACGGGTGGAGCGTTCAGAAGGTCAGTGGTGATAAAGGAGAATGGAGTGTCGTTTCAAATAGTATTAATCCTATCGTTGATAATCCAAAGTCCGGCACCAAAATGGCAAAATTCAATTCGTATGAGGCATCCGATGGAAACAGTTCCCGCCTGTATAGAACAGGAGGCATCGACCTTGATAATAATAGCTATAGCTTGGTCTTTTGGATGTATCATAATAATAGAAATAATAGAGAAGACTTTATTCAAGTCCAAGTATCTACAGATTCTGGTGCAAATTGGGAAAACCTTGGAAATCCAATTTATAGATTAAGCAGGAGTACAGGCTGGGAAAAGCATATTATCAACCTTAACGAATACAAGAATATCTGTGACTTGCAGATAGCATTTCTTGGTGTAGGCAGAGGTGGCGGCGGTATTTATCTGGATGATATATCGGTTGTTAAAAGTATACCTGTTTCAGAAGTTCTACTAGATAAAACTTTTATGAACCTTCGTGCGTATAGCGGTGAGGAAGTACAATTAACTGCAACCGTTAACCCTGAAGATGCGACAGACAAAAATGTAATTTGGACAATACAAAGCCAGAGCCAGTACCAATATGATGTAGTACAGCTGTCATCAACTGGTGTGGTTGTTCCTCAAGACTACGGTTCGGCAATAGTAAGGGCCACCAGTGCTTGGGATCCGAGTATATATGCCGATTGTACCATAACAGTTAGTACAGAACTGGTTCCTGTTGCGGAAGTTAGTCTGAATACTACTTCTGCCTATATTAGCACGGGAGAAACCATACAGCTTGAAGCGACGGTGGCACCTCAAAATGCAACTAATAGAAATGTTATTTGGACAGTTCAGGGGTCAGACAATGTTGCAACTGTATCACCGACAGGCTCTGTAACAGCAAAAATGGAGGGTACAGTAGTAATAAGAGCCACCAGTACCTTTGATAAAAGCAAGTATGCCGAATGTACCGTGACAGTAGAACCGGTTGGAGTAATACCTGTATCCGGAATCAGCCTGAATAAATCAGAAATGACCCTGGAGGCAGGACAGAGCGAACAGCTGACTGCAGCCATAACACCTGCAAATGCGACAAACAAGGAAGTAATCTGGAAGGTACAGAACCAGAGCAATGTGGTAATAGTAACATCAACAGGACTTGTCACAGGAATAAATGAGGGTACGGCTGTAATAAGAGCCACCAGTGCCGCTGATTCAAGCAAGTATGTGGAATGTACAGTGACGGTAAAGCCGGCTGTAATACCTGTAACAGGAATCAGTCTGAACAAGACAACAATGACCCTGGAGGCAGGACAGAGTGAACAATTGACGGCAACAATAGCGCCTGATAATGCAACCAATAAAAATGTGGTATGGATGGTACAGGGAACTGACAATGTAGTAGCAATATCGTCAAGTGGCCTTGTTACTGCAAAAAATCCAGGTACGGCAGTAATAAGAGCCACCAGTGCCGCTGATTCAAGCAAGTATGTGGAATGTACAGTAACGGTCAAGCCGGGTGAAGTACCTGGAGATGGTACTTTGCTTAGTGAAGGATTTGAAGGTACTGGCGGAAGCATTCCGTCAGGATGGGCAAAAACAGATAATGCGTTCGCGATATGGAGTGTTGCTTCAAGTGGAACAAAGCCCGATCCTGGAGCTCCAAACTCAGGTTCAATGATGGCAAAATTTAACTCATCTGATGCCCGGATGAACACAAGTTCTCGTCTGTACACAACATCAGGTCTTGCCATAGGAAGCACTGGGAATTACAAGCTGGAATTCTGGATGTACCATGACACAGGAAATCCAAATAATGGAGACAGTATTCTGGTTCAAGCTAGTACAAACGGAGGAAGCAGTTGGATCAGCGTGGGGAGTTCAATCCGACAGAATGATGGCAGTACGGGTTGGAAACTGCATACGGTTGATTTGAATCAGTTCAGAAATACTAGCGACTTGAGAATAGCATTTCTCGCAATTAGTGGTAATGGAAACAACATGTATCTGGATGATATATCAGTTACCTGTACTTCTACTGAGCCAATAGGAATCAGTCTGAACAAGATAACAATGACCTTGGAGGCAGGACAGAGTGAACAGCTAACTGCAGCCATAATACCTGCAAATACGACAGACAAGGAAGTAATCTGGTCAGTACAGAGACAGAGTGAAAGTAATGTGGCAACGGTATCATCGGACGGGCTTGTCGTAGGAAACAATGTGGGTACGGCAGTAATAAGGGCGACAAGTGCGGCAGATCCAAACAAGTATGCCGAATGCACTGTAACAGTAAAACCGATACCTGTAACGGGAATCAGTCTGAACAGGACAACAATGACCCTGGAGGCAGGACAGAGTGAACAGTTGACGGCAACAATAGCACCTGATAATGCAACCAATAAAAATGTGGTATGGATGGTACAGGGAACTGACAATGTAGTATCAGTATCGTCAAGTGGCCTTGTTACTGCAAAAAATCCAGGTACGGCAGTAATAAGAGCCACCAGTGACTCTGATTCAAGCAAGTATGCAGAATGTACAGTGACTGTAAAGTCAGTTGAAGTGCCTGTAGAGGGTACTTTGCTTAACGAAGGATTTGAAGGTTCAGATGGAAGTATCCCGGAAGGATGGGCAAAAACAGATAATGCATTCGCGATATGGAGTGTTGTTTCAAGTGGAACAACGCCCGATCCTGGAGCTCCAAACTCAGGTTCAATGATGGCAAAATTCAACTCATCTGATGCCCGGATGAACACAAGTTCTCGTCTGCACACGACATCAGGTCTTGATATAGGAAGCACTGGGAATTACAAGCTAGAATTCTGGATGTACCATGACACGGGAAATCCAAATAATGGAGACAGTATTCTGGTTCAAGCTAGTACAAACGGAGGAAGCAGTTGGATCAGCGTGGGAAGTTCAATCCGACAGAGTGATGGCAGTACGGGCTGGAAACTTCATACGGTTGATTTGAATCAGTTCAGAAATACTAGCGACTTGAGAATAGCATTTCTCGCAATTAGTGGTAATGGAAACAACATGTATCTGGATGATATATCAGTTACCTACACTTCTACTGATATAACAGAAGGCAGTCTGTATAAAGGATTGAGCACTCAGGATGAAGAACAGAGCGGACAGATAACAGAACCTGCGGCAACCGAGCCTGTGGTATCTGAACCTGCGGTAACCGAACCTGCGGCAACCGAGCCAGTGGTAACTGAACCTGCAGTAACGGAACCTACGGCAACTGAGTCTGCAATAACTGAACCTGCAGTAACGGAGCCTACGGCAACTGAGTCTGCAATAACTGAACCTGATGCTATAACCGACGATAATACTGTATTGACGGTACAAGGCACAGTAAGTGCAGTAACGAATCGTCAAAGGTAAAGGCGATTCTAGTAGCAGCATCTCAACAAATTGATCTTCACATTCAAGAGATCTAAATAAAGTTAAGAAAAATGGGTGTATTTTCAATAAAGAAGATACACTCGTCTTTCTGTTTAGAGCGGGTACTAAAAAGCTTTGTGAGGCAAAGTTTTAGTAAAGCTAATGTAAAATCATAATAAATAATAACTGATTTTTTCTTTTAATCTTACCAACAATATGCTAAAGTAAGAGTATTTTAAAGTAAAATATTAAATGACTGCTGTAATTATTCTATTAATTCCAGTATAATATATCTGTTTATGATAAAAGTTACCATTTGCTTGTTTTACTAATAATACAATTAAGTTGCTATAACTAAGCTTCTTACTACATAGAGAGGAAAATAGTCATGGGAAAATACACCTTGGATATAAAAAAGTATTCTGCCCTTGCCAGAGCTGTATCTGCCGAAAGTGCAGTACTACTGAAGAATGATAATAATTCGTTGCCTATTAAAGGGGGCGAAAGGGTCGCAGTTTTCGGCAGAATTCAATTTAACTATTACAAAAGCGGTACCGGCTCGGGTGGAATGGTCAATACACAATATGCAACAGGGATTCTTGAGGCCTTGAAGAACTGTAGCGACATCACTATCGACAAGGAATTACTTGATACATATGAAAAATGGACTATAGATAATCCATTTGATCTTGGAAAGGGCTGGGGGCAGGAACCCTGGTCACAACAGGAAATGCCCTTAAGCGAAGAAATCGTAGAAGCGGCCGCCCGGCGAGCTGATATTGCAGTTGTCATAATTGGGCGCACTGCCGGAGAGGATCAGGATAACAAGGCTGACAAAGGTAGCTATCTGCTGAGTGACCTTGAGGAGGAAATGCTCCAGAAGGTTTGCAGCCGTTTTAAAAGGACAGCGGTGGTTCTCAACGTAGGCAATATTATAGATATGAAGTGGGTTGACAAATACAATCCACAGGCTGTGCTGTACCTTTGGCAGGGCGGGATGGAAGGCGGAAACGGAGCTGTTGATGTCCTCACAGGTAAGGTTAACCCCAGTGGAAAGCTGACTGATACAATTGCATGGGATATCTCAGATTACCCTTCAACTGCTGATTTTGGCGGCGAGAGTGAAGTATTCTACACAGAGGATATATTTGTGGGTTACAGGTACTTTGAAACAGCTGCGAAGGAAAAAGTGTTCTATCCCTTCGGCTTTGGCTTGTCCTATACTCAATTTACTTCACAATCCTCTGACCTAAAAAGCGATACAGATAAAGTAGACTTATCAGTAACTGTTACTAATACAGGGAAGAGTTCGGGCAGGCAAGTTATTCAGGTATATGTTTCGGCTCCCCAAGGAAATCTGGGCAAACCTTCAAGGTGCCTGGTAGAATTTAAGAAGACCAAACTGCTACAGCCCGGTGAGACAGAAGTACTTAAGTTCACAATTCTGAAGAAGGAGATGGCTTCTTATGATGACAGCGGCTGCACAGGCCACAAGTCCTGTTTTGTTCTCGAACCAGGTCAGTACCATATTTACGCAGGAAGTGATGTAAGGAGTGCAGAACTTGCAGGAAGCTTCGAAATTATAGAAACTGTTGTAACAGAGCAGCTTCAGGAAGCAGTCGCCCCGGTGAAGCCATTCACACGTTTAAAAGCTAAAAAAACAATAAGTGAGGCAACTTATGATGAAATAGTACTTATAAAGGAAGCTGTACCTCTACGGACAATAGACCTGCCGGCGCGAATTAAAGCAAACCGCCCTACCAGCATACCATATAAAGGTGATATGGGAATACTTTTGGATGAGGTGTACGATGGCAGGGCTTCTCTGGAGGATTTTCTGAGTCAGCTTTCAGATGAAGATATGGCCTGTATTGTACGCGGAGAAGGTATGTGTTCGCCCAAAGTAACACCGGGCACAGCTTCTGCTTTTGGGGGAGTTACTCCCAGCCTGCAGAAATATGGTATTCCGGTGGGGTGCTGCGCGGATGGACCCTCAGGTATACGAATGGACTGTGGAACCCACGCCTTCAGTTTGCCTAACGGGACTGCCATTGCAGCGACCTTTAACCCGGAGCTTATTGAAGATTTATTTGAAATGTTAGGGCTTGAGCTTAGAGTTAATAATATCGATACCCTGTTGGGACCAGGTATGAACATACATCGGAATCCTCTAAACGGAAGGAATTTTGAATACTTTTCTGAGGATCCATATTTGACGGGGAAGATGGCTGCGGCGCAGCTGCGCGGCTTTCACCGGTGCGGTACTACCGGAACCATCAAGCACTTCTCTGCAAATAACCAGGAGTACAGACGCCTTTATATTGACTCCGTAGTATCAGAAAGAGCACTGAGGGAAATATATCTTAAAGGGTTTGAAATTGCAGTTAAAGAAGGAAGTGCGTTCCTGGTAATGTCAACCTATGGCGCATTAAACGGCCTGTGGACCGCAGGAAACTACGACCTTTTAACTACTGTGCTTCGTGAAGAATGGGGCTTTAACGGAATGGTCATGACCGATTGGTGGGCCAAAATCAACGATGAGGGTGAGGATGGACGCCACAATAACACATCGGCCATGATTCGTGGACAGAATGATGTATATATGGTGGTTGACGATTCTGAAACCAACAGTGCTGATGATAATACCCTTGAGGGATTAAAAAATGGAACTATTACAAGGGGAGAACTTCAAAGAGCTGCTGGAAACATATGCAGTGTACTTATGAGGTTGCCTGTTATGGATAGATATCTTGGAAGATGTTCAGAAGAAGTGCTTGAGGTTATAAGCAATACTGAAACCGAAGATGAAGCCAATTTGGATATTAGCTTCATCTTCGTTGAGGAGGAGGCGACAATTGATGTGTCAGGAACAAAAACAGACAGGGGTTCGGATGCTGTTTTCGGTCTTGACTTTATAAAGGAAGGGCATTACATGCTGAGCATTAATGTAAGAGCTATTACTCATGAACTTGCACAAATGCCTTTATCGGTATTTATAAATCAACATCTTGTAAACGTTTTAAATATTAATGGAACTCACGGGAAATGGTCGGTGTATACAGTGGATTTAGGTCTTATCAAGCCTAAGAAAGCCAACTTGAGGCTATTCTTTGGACAGAGCGGTATGGAATTAGGTGAGCTAAAGGTAACCCTAAGACAACCCTAAGACAATTCTAAGCAACCCTAAGAAAACCCTGAGATACAGGGGAAAACTCTGAAATTAATAATGCTTAGGTACTCATATAACTCGCATACAAATGATGTTAAAGGCTGTTGACGTGTTAATAATTCAACAGCCTTTATTTATGTCCTTTTATGTATAAAAATAGAAACTATAGCAAAACTTGCACTAAATATGGCAACAATTGAAATGCATGAGAAGTGTAATTGTAATATAATTACCATAAATTATAAAAGTAATCTGGGATTTGAGGGACGAATATGGAAATAATAAAAGTGAATCATCTATCCAAAAGCTTTTCATATTATAAAAAAGATGTAGGTCTTAAAAATTCAATAAAAAACCTGTTTCTTAGAGAAAGGCTTGTAAAAGAGGCTGTGCAGGACATATCCTTCAGCATCGACGAAGGGGAGATAGTTGGGTTCTTAGGACCTAACGGGGCAGGAAAAACAACGACTCTTAAAATGCTGTCCGGCATTCTTTATCCTACCGGTGGAAAAACATCGGTAATGGGTTTTACTCCCTGGGAGAGAAAAAAGGATTTCAAATTAAATTTCTCAATCGTAATGGGTCAGAAAAGCCAGTTGTGGTGGGATTTACCTGCTAATGAGTCACTGCTGTTAAATAAATATATATATGAAATAAGCGACCAACAATATAATCAAACCCTTGGTGAACTATCGGAGCTATTGGATGTCAAGGATCATCTAAAAATTCAGGTAAGAAGGCTATCACTTGGGGAGAGAATGAAAATGGAACTGATAGCGGCATTGATTCACAAACCCAAAGTCATATTTCTTGACGAGCCTACCATAGGGTTGGATATTATCTCTCAGAAAAAGATAAGAGAATTTTTAAAATACTACAACCAGAAAGAAAAAACAACCATACTACTGACAAGTCACTATATGAACGATATCGAAGATATGTGCAGCCGTTCGATTATTATTAATCGGGGCAGGCTGGTCTATGATGGAGAATTATCAAAGGTAAATGAGCTTTTTAATCAGAAAAAAATAATAAAGCTCCAGTTGCATAGTGAGGTTAGAGAAAGTTATCTAAGAGACCTTGGAGAACTGAAAGAATTCACAGGCTCAGCAGCAACACTGGAGGTTGATAAAGCAGAATTAAAGGGCAGGCTTAAGACTATTCTGGACAGTGATTTAATATTGGATTATACAGTTGAAGATGTTCCTTTGGAGGAAGGCATTTCGTTAATATACCAAAAGGGGGGAGTAAACAATGGGCTTGCTGAAAAAGTACATTAAAGCTTTCCTGATGGGACTGCAAAGTGCAATGGAATACAGAGCCGACTTTTTCTTGAGTATTTTCAGCGGGACATTTATAATTCTGATACAGTGCTTTTTTTGGACAGCGGTCTTTGCCAGCTCAAGTAGTACCATTGTTTATGGTTACACCTTTCCACAAATGATTTCTTACTCAATTATGGCAGGATTGGTGGCAAAAATGACCTCCACAGGTTTTGAGTGGGAAATTGCTGAAGATATAAAGAGCGGAGGGCTTAGCAAGTTTATTGTTCAGCCGGTAAGTTATTTTTATTACAGGGTTTGCTGCTTCTTTGGGAGAAAAGTTCTGCAGTTCGGAATACTTGCAATCCTTTCGGTGGCAGCGTTGGTATTTTGTGTTCAGTTTCTCAGTCTCGAAATAAATTTGATAAATATAATTCTCTTTGTTCCCTTTGTTGTGTTATCGATGGTTCTTAACTTCCTTATATATTATTGCATAAGCTCACTTGCCTTCATAATGACTGAAATATGGGGTGTTTTTGCTGCAGCAGGTCAGGGGATTTTAATGCTGAGCGGAGGAATATTTCCTCTGGATATTTTTAGCGGAGGGGTACTAAGGGTGTTAAACCTTCTGCCGTTCAAATATCTTGTATATTTCCCCGCCAATATACTAAACGGGCATTTGAAGCCTGAAGAAATTCTAAATGGTGCTTTAATACAGACTGTATGGATAATTTTGTTCTTAGTATTATCAAGGATATGTTGGATTTCAGGTATGAAAAAATATGTTGCCGTTGGAGGGTAACCGATTAAAGGGGTGAATGGAATGTCATACTGGCTGAAGCCTATAAAAAAACACTTTAGGATTTATTTATTACTTATGAAAAATAGTTTGATGGGGTATATGGAATACAGGGCAAACCTGTTTGCGGCACTTACAATGGAAATGGTATACTTGTTGTCAAAACTTCTGTATCTTGTAGCCGTTTATCAGACAGGGATTACCATTAATGGGATATCCCCGGATGAAATCATGCTATTTACAGGAACATATATTATTATGACAGCAGTTTATACAGGACTTTTTATGGATAATTTCTATCAACTGCCTGAACATATCCGTAACGGAACCCTCGACATATATATTACAAAACCTATTTCTCTTCAGTTTATTTCAACTATGCGCCATGTCAACTTCGTTCTTCCGGTGCCCAATATTATTACAGGTATTGTGTTGGTTGTGACAGCCTGCGGAAGGCTCGAGATAGTAATAAATTTTTCAAATGTGACAGGATACCTGCTTGCATTGCTCAGTTCAACGGCCATAGCATATTCAATATTCCTTTTTCCTCAGATATTGTCCTTTTGGACTGTCAAGTCGGGTGCCATAACAGAAATAGCCGATAGATGCTGGGATTTCAATAATATGCCTATGACTATATACAAAAAATGGATGCAGAGAATAGGTGTTTTCATAATTCCGGTATTCTATATTACAAATCTGCCATCCATGTACATACTTGAAAAACTGGAAGCCACATATGCCGTCTGGATGTTTATAGCTCCAATAATTTTTTTGCTGCTGGTACGGATGTTCTGGAGCTTCGCTGTTAAAAACTATACAAGTGCCAGCAGTTAAAATTATCTGCTGATTGATAAACTTTGGTTATAACTGTTTAATGACTTGAGATAGCATGTCCTCAAGCTTATAATTAATAATGTACACAATATTGTGTGCCACGGTGACCGGAACCCGAATCCTATCAGAAAGGAGTGGTTTAAGTTGAAGAATATAATGGAGGTGGCTGTCATCTGACAGCCACGGGGTGTGTTAATCCGAAAGGGTTGACCGCCCTTTTATTTTTGGTTAATAAAAATTAATATGCACAAATTAGTTATATCGATTCTTTCTCTTGACGGTCAGTATACTAAGATAATACAATAAATATAGGTTTAACCATTAGGTTAAAAAATATTAGTTGGAAGGAGTGTAGAAAAATGATTATCACAATAGGAACTAAAGTATCCCATATAGAGGTGGCCTTCAAATAACTGAATATTTGTAAAAGATATAGCTTCAGGTAACCGGAGAGGTTTGGGCCGGCTTGTTAAGAGTATCTTTTATGTGAACAACCTGAAATAACCCTATAGCCAGTAATTTTATTAAAGAACAGTACGGTAACGGTTATCGTGCTTTTTTTGTGTCCACAGAGGTTGTTATCTGTGGCTTTTTATTTATTAATTAGTAATTATTAGCGTGTTTTAACCTGTATCGGAGTATTAAGGAGTGTGGTTTTTCTGTTAAAATATAAAAATGCTAAAAGAGTTCTTCCGGAATACCTGTTAAGAGAGCTTCAGCAGTATGTAAAAGGGGAAATGATATATGTTCCGGGTGATGACGTACCTAGAGCAGGGTGGGGAGAAGCCAATGGAACCAGGGAAAAATATTTGGTCAGAAATAATGAGATAATTATGCTCTATAAAAGTGGTGTAAGTAAGGAAACCATAGCTGACAGATATCATCTTTCAGAATACAGTATAAAGAAAATAATTCATAGCAAGAAACTCCAGTAGAGAACTCCCATAAGACCATTAGCAAAAAAATTCATTTCGCATCTGAATTGAGCGAGATGAATTTTTTATTTTCATCCAAATCCAAAGAATAACCTTGTCAGAGATCAAAAGAATTACGGCCAAAGTTTTGGCGGAATTCAAGAGGAGTCATTCCTGTAAATCTTTTAAATACATTATTAAAATGATTTTGATAATTATAACCCAGAGTATAGGAAATTTCCTGTATAGACTTATTCGTAAAAATTAGCAGGTTTTTACCTTCTTCAACCCTGATCAGGTTAATATTCTCCAAAAGGGATAAATTGGTTTCCTTTTTTATCAAGCTTGACAAATATACTGCATTCAGATTAACGTATTCGGCAAGTCTGCTTAAGGTGATTTTCTCTTTGTAGTGGTCCTTAATGTATTGCATCACACGCTTAATATGTAAGGATAAGTTGGCGGTATTTGATATTGAAACCAAATAAGCCAGAGTTTCAAGCATATAAGATGTCTTAAGAATGATTTCTTGGGGAAATTTCAAATTTGATAAATTTTCAGAAAAGTTAGCTATTAAGTTAATTATTCTCTTGTAGGGTGCATTAAATTGTAACGCAAAAATACATGAAAATGAGCAGATAATAAGGCATTTATTTTTCAAGGAGCGAAAGTTACCATCTGCTGCTTTTGCGTTCCAAAATAAGCCTGAATTGTCATTCAGCAGATCTACAATACCCTCTATATGTCCCTGCATGATTTTTTCCTTTAATTTTAAGCAGAAACTATAAAGGACGTCATATTCTTCATTTTCTAAAAAATTTTTTTTATCCTCCATGAATTCATAAAAAATGGGTGTAGAATCAGGCTCTTTATTTCCGTATTCCTCAATAGGGGAGTACCAGACTTGTTCAAATGATTGACTCAAAGCCAACAATAGCCGGCCAAGATGATTCAGCCTTTCTTCTGAAACAATGGGCAAGGTTCTTAAAAGATTTCCAAATTTCACCCTTTTATGAAGGGGAAGAGACAATGTGTTTATAAGCTCATCTGTTGATTTTTTATCCGGGGAATAAGGTACAACAGGGCCTGCAACATAGGCTCCTTTTATACTCTTTTCCACCTTGACCGGCACAATAATGTAAATAAGGAAGCCCGTAGTCTGAAAGGAGCACAAGTTGTTCTGATAGTCGACAGTTTGTGAAAACAGAGGCTCCAAAAAATCAATAATCTCCTGGAAGTCACCATATTCAAGTATTAATGAGTAATCGTAATTTTCAGAAAAAAATGAAGGAGTGTTTTTAAGACCATCTATGAATACTACAGGTATATTTGTAGTTATTGTATATGTATTGATGATTTTATTTATAGTACTTTTTTCGTGCATAAATACCCCTTTCTTACAGCAAAATAGCAAAAGCACATTAATCTTTTGTAAAAAATCTTTATTTTAATTATATATTATAGTATACAAAATGCTACAATAGTTACAATATTTTTACTATTGATGACTAAATGATTCAAATTTCCTGGGGAGTTTTACATGACGAAATTACGGGTAAGTGTATTTGATTGCAGATGCGGAGATGTTATAGCTAAAGACGTAATTAGTGATAAAGGCTTGATTTTAGCAGCCGAGAACCTGATACTTAATGATTTTATTATTTCAAAGCTGAAGACCATAGGTATTAAATCTATTTGGATATATAAGGATTCAGGAAGTACATATAGTTATTATGAAAAGAAGGAAAGGTTCACTTCTAGCTATAAGGAAACCGTGTTAACAGTCAAAAATGTCTTAAATAACATTGTTACAGGAAAACGATTTGAATACAACGAAATAAAAAGTGTAGCAGAATCAATGTACAAAAATCTGGATGGCATAGATACCGTAATACAGTATCTCAACGAAATAAAGGGGTATGATGACTACACCTATACCCATTGTGTCAATGTGGGATTTTATTCAATGCTGATAGGGAAAAGACTTCATTTGCAGGATTCCAAATTGATTGATCTTGTACAGGCCGGCTTGCTCCATGACATCGGGAAAATAAAAATAGACAGTGAGCTTCTCAACAAAAAGGAAAAACTAACTGACGAGGAGTTTGAGACAATAAAAGGGCATTGCACATTAGGGTATGAGATTCTAAAAGATTCACCATATGTAGGGATGGAAATAAAGAATGCTGTACTTATGCACCACGAAAGAATGGATGGTTCAGGATATCCTCTGGGTATCAGAGACAAGGAAATCGGTGAATATGCAAAAATTGTAGCTATTGCAGACGTTTATGATGCAATGACCTCTGACCGCCCTTACAAGAAGAGGGTTACTCCTTTTGAGGCCTTCCATATGTTCCTTACTTCGGGCTTGTGTATCTTTGACACATCAACTATCAATACATTTTTGCTGAACTTCTCAACACACCTTGTAGGTGCTAAAGTTAAGCTGGATAACGGTGATATCGGGGAAATTGTATATATTCCTCCCCATGAAATAATAAGTCCGATAATAAGGGTAGGTTCAACTTTCCTTAAGGTTACTAGAACCCAAAGCCCGAAAATAATAAGCTTTTTATAAAATTACAGCTATTATCTCTACTGTAATTTATGTAAATAGGGGTCTTTGCCGGAGACCCCTATTTTTTAATCCTTCATTATTATTCTTTACGCTTTTATGAACCGATACTAACTGTCGTTGCGGCACTTTCATTTCCGTAAACGTCTGTTGCTGTTACCGTCAGGGTGGATTTAGTTTTTAAAGGAACAATTGTTATATTGAAAGCACCTTCTTCATCTGCCATTCCCTGTCCTATTATGGCGCTACCTTTTTTTATCGTTATTATAGAGTAAGCTTCTGTATTACCCGAAACAGCTTTAGATGTCTGTAAAACTTTGTTAACAGTTGGTGCATCAGGCGGTGTAGTATCCGGTGCAAATTGCCCGCCCATGTCCGGACTCATATTTATAAAGACTTCCATAAGGTCGGTAAGACCCATTGAATTTTCGGTAGTTACATCAGGGATATCAATAACAACTTTTTGGTTGATTTTATTAATCTCGGTATTAAAGTTGACTTCACATTTTATAGTCTCTTTATTCTCAATTTCATCAACTATGTAATCTTCTTCTGAAAGGGAATAATATTTTCCATAAGCATCATTTATTTCTTTGAGGTCAATAATGAATTCCATGGTTCCCTTCTGACTGACGATATAACCGTCCCTGTTAATGCCAAAGTCGATGCTTATACCCTTGTCACCCAATATTCTTACATCGTTGAGAACAGACATTACATTTTCCCAATCCTTTAGGAACTCCGGAAGATTGGTATTAAACTCATCAAAGGACCTGTTTATTTCGCCTTGTGCTTTAAGCCTTTCCCTATAAGGAAGACCTGAAAGGCTGATGTAATCAAGAATAAGGTTCTTAATAAAGCTCTTTGCAGATTCATTCTGGGCAAAGTTTGTAACTGAATATGACAACAGCTTTTTAAAACTAGCATCGTCGAGTTTCAGAGTATACACCGTTACAGTCTGATTGTCAACGGTCTGGATTCCCTTACTTGTGACAATTGAGAAACCTGGGTTAAATTGCCGGGCATATGCCTTAATAAAGTCTATAAACTTTGGAGTAAGGTTTCGGGTGTATTCCATATATTCCTTAGTATACCTGCCACTTTTTGCAGAGATATCTGTAGATAGGATATTATTCATATCCATGACAAAGTATTTCTTGTTGCTCATATCTTCTATATCCATAGAAGGTATGAATTTGGTTAAGATGGGTGGAATTTTAACAATACTTCGGACCTTTGGGTCATCGCCTGTCAGGTCGCTTTCAGCCCAATAGGTAGAATATAGGATCACTCCTCCTAAGTCCAAACTGAAGTCACTTTGAGATTTTAGAATAGTTTTTTCAGGATTTCCTAAGAACTTTTGATTTAAGATTATTTTTGAATCATTAACTATAGGGGCGATCTGTTCAAAGCTTTCTTTATCGCTACCTTTTAATCCCTCAGATGTTAGTTTAACTGTTAGTTCAGTTTTACTCTCATAGGAATTGATATCAGGCTGCTTACAAAGCGCGTTTAACAGCGTAAGCTCATCAACGGCACAACCTGACAGAATAGTCAGACTTAATGCAAAAACAGCTACCAGAGAAACAATTTTACTAAAATTCTTCATAAAACACCTCCATTTATACGTTATTTTAGCACACTTACACTTCAATGTAAATTTGTGCCAGAGTTCTGTAAAATTTTAGAGGTAGGATATCCGTTATACTAAAGAGTCTCTCATGGTACCAAGTAATTTAAGTCCTGCTATCCAGTCCATCCCGGACAATTTACTGCGTAAAGCCTGCAATATTTCACTATCAAAGCTTTGAAGCAGGAAAGGCTCAATTTTTTTGAACCTCTCCCAAGCGGCTAAATCGTTTTTCTCACAGAGCGAGATAAGAGCACTAAGCTCCAGGTCGACACTTAAGGTGTCAGTATGGATAAATTGATTATTTTCAGACTTGTACTTCTGAACCAGCGCAGACGCCGATGAGAAAGCTATTTTGAATTGCTTCTCCAACAGAGAGTGAACCATCGGAGATAATTCTCCTTTTCCAGAAGCCTGGAGTTCTTTTACCGCAGCGTCTGCTGTTTCGGATAGAGCTAAGGCTCCAATATTGCCTGACACACCCTTAAGGGTGTGACATAATAATATGGCATCAGAAGCTTTTTGTTCCAGTAAAGTGGTGTTCAATCTGTCAATAAAGCATTTATTGTTTTCAATAAATAACTCAAGGATACTTATTAACAAAAAATAATCACCATTAAGCTTTTTTAATATTGAAGACACATCCAAACCTGTACTTTTATTCTCAGGTATCCATTTTGCAATAGTCTCCAATAATTGTTCAGGATCAAAAGGCTTCATCAGATAATCATTTACTCCGGCGGCTAGGGCTTCTTTCCTTGCCGCTTCATCTGTATTAGCAGTCAGCACTATAATGACAGGCTTTTCTGGAAGCTGCAAACTGCTGATTTTCCTTGAGGTTTGAAGTCCGTCGATTACCGGCATGTGAAGATCTAATAAAACCATATCAAAGGGCTGTTCCTGCAGCTTGTCCAACGCTTCCTTCCCGCTTGAAGCCCTGGTTGTAATGTGGCCGGCTTTTTGTAGGAATTCCTCCACCACCATCAGGTTGATCTCATTGTCATCCACCACCAGAATCCTTGAGGCTCCAGTTGGAGAATATTTATATGAGGGCTTCGGACTTAAGAATTCCGATTTGCCGGGAGCCGGGGCTTCAGTAGGAATCAATGCAATAATAAATGTAAACCTGCTGCCTTGACCAGGCTGGCTCTCAACCTCTATATTTCCGCCTATTTTCTCTATAAGGTTCTTGCTGATAACAAGTCCTAACCCGGTTCCGCCATATATCTTTGATATGCTGGGATCACCCTGGGAAAAAGGTTTGAATAAATTGCTCAATTGCTCAGGCTTAATTCCTATGCCGGTATCTTCGACTATAAACTTTATTAGAACCTTGTCAGAGCTTATATCAACAATCATGACCTTTACCGATACAGAACCGTTTTCAGTAAACTTAACAGCATTCCCAATAATATTCAGTAAAACCTGCCTCAGTCTTGAAGGGTCGCCGATACAATAGGATGGAACATCATCGCTGATGCTGAGTTCCAAGTTCAGACCCTTGGATGTGATATCATTTTCGAAGATATTTACAGTTTTATTAATAAGAGAAATCAGATTAAAAGGGGTCTTTTTAAGTATAAGCGGTTGAGAATCATATTTTGAAAAGTCAAGAATATCGTTCACTATGGTCAGAAGGCTATCAGCCGAGTATTGAATTTTTTGAAGATAATCATTTTGCTTTGAATTTAACCCCGTGTCTATTAATAAGTGGCTAAGACCGAGAATTGCGTTCAAAGGTGTTCGAATTTCATGGCTCATATTGGCAATAAAATCACTTTTTGCGCGACTTGCCGCCTCAGCAGCTGATTTTGCATTTATTAATTCTTCCTGAGCACGCTTCTGGCTTGTAAAATTTCTGATATAACCTGCCACCCTGAGTGCTTTCCCGTCAGAGTCTCTCTCCAACACAAGACCGGATGCTAACATCCACTGCCATACAGGGTCAATGGTCTTGATTCTGCATAAAACTTCAAATACTTCTGTCTTACCGGAAATGTAATCGTTAAAAGCGGTACTCACCATTTCCTTATCTTCTTCATGTATAAGCTGTAGAAAGTCTTGATTTATCAAGCCTCCTGGGTACTTGATTTCGCTAAAATCATAACGCACAGTGGATTTTTCAGTAACAGAATTGTAGTCCCAAAGTCCGATTTTTCCGGCTATTGCTGCAAACTTCAACATTTCTTCGCTTTCTTTAAGGACAAGCTCTGCTTCTTTTCTTGCAGATATATCTTTTTCCAGCGCATTTATTTGAGCTGTTTTTTTCCCTATAGCTCTTCTGAAAAGATAATAGCCCAGTAATAAAACACATACTGCAATTACCAGGATGACAATAGTATGCAATACCAAAATGATTCTTATAGAAGCCATCTGTTTCTCCAATCAGCTAACTTAACCGCCACGGTAATGGAACTAATGTTGAAGATTATGTATAATAATATTATACATAATCTTCAATCAAAAAAAAGCCGCCAGGAGGTTTAACGTTGGAACATATATACAAGAATCCTGAAATACTAATAATAGATGATACTCCGGAGCATATACATTTTATAGCATCGATTATCAGAAAGAAAAACTATAGAGTACGTGCGGTAACCTGTTCGTTGAAAGCTCTTGATGCTTTGAAAAAGGGAATACCGGATTTGATTTTACTGGACGTATTAATGCCTGAAATGGATGGCTTTGAACTGTGCTCCTTAATAAGGGCTAATCCTTTATATAGCTCGATTCCAATTATTTTTTTTACAGCAGTAAATGATAGCGAGGACATAATAAAGGGATTTGAGGCCGGCGCCCAGGACTATGTTTCGAAGCCCGTCAATGTAAGTGAGCTGCTTGTAAGGATAGAAACCCATTTAAACCTAAAAAAGCGTACAGATAAACTTATAGAAGCGTATAATGATATTGATGGGTTTAATCATATGCTTTCTCATGATTTAAAAGTATCAGTCTCTTCAATAAGCAAACTTGCCGGTTTTCTCAAGGATGCCGTGGAGACCCGAAAGGAAGAGGACATAATTGAAGTAATAAATTTGTTGACAGAGAAGGCAACCGAAACTGGTACACTTATAGAGAAATATGCTCAGCTTTCAAAACTCTCAGCTACTGCTGTAAAGTCAGAGAAGGTAAATATGGACAGTCTTGTTGAGAAAACTTTTTATGAAATAAGAAAAGTCTATCCCCTGCAAGAAACTTTATTTGAAAAGTCTGAACTACCTGTAGTGTACGGAGATGGAGTATTACTCGAACAGGTTATGCTGAATATTTTTTCCAATGCTATGAAATATTCCAGCCGTAGAGAAAAGTCAGTAATAAAAGTTAAATGTAAAAAACTTGACTTTGAGTATGTGTTTTCAATTAAAGATAATGGTGTAGGTTTTGATATGCAATATGCTGAAAATATTTTTAAAACCTTTGTAAGGTTACATACCAGCAGTGAATTTGAAGGTACAGGTATTGGTTTGTCGATTGTTAAGAAAATAATTACCCTTCATGGAGGGAAAGCTTGGATATCTGCTGGTATTGACCAGGGCGCTGAAATCAGTTTCACTTTGCCTATAAAATCTGACCCGGAGGATTTAGAGAGATAATCTCTTTATATCCAAAGGTGTGTAGCCGTGGTGGGCCTTGAATAAACGTGTGAAGTAATCTGTATTTTTGTAACCCATAATTTCACTTACTTCATAAGTTTTATACCTGCCGGACAGAACCAGTACTTTTGCTCTCTCCATTTTGACTTTAGTTATGTAGTCAACAATACTTTCTCCGGTCATCTCTCTGAAAACTTTACCAAGGTATTTACTGCTGTAATTAAGTGCTTTTGCTGCCTCTTCAAGGGTAGTTCTACCCTCGACATTTCTAATAATATATTCACATAATAGCTTTACTACCGGGATTGTACTACTGATATGGATATTGCTTATTAATTCGGAAAGCTTTTTAATGCCGGAAGAAAAAGCAGAAACTAAGACTTCGGCTTTTTCAGATGGCTCCAGACCTACTTGCAGTTCTTTAAATTGTAGATTGTTCAGCCAGGGCATTTCGGACAAAAGCATCCTGCATATATTTTTATAACTGTTTTCCAGGATTATTGAAAGTTTAAAGATATCTCCTTCGTAAAAATTCGATAATTCAAGAGCCAGTTTTTCAGAAAATGCGAAAGCACTGACACTGCTTTCTTTTATAAGTTTGAATAATTCCTGCTCGTTTTGAACGGAGTAGGGCATTTTAAGACTCTCAGCCAGCTGTCTGTAAGTATTTTCAGTAAAAATACGAGTTTCACCTTTTTTGTTCAGAAATTTACTTACATTGTGTAATAACTCATCGAGCTCGGAATCTTTTATTGGCTTTAGCAAATAATCAAAGGCTCCGAGCCGTATAGCCTGTCTCGTATAGCAGTAATCACCAGATCCGCTTATAATAACCACGCAAAGATCATTACCGCATTTTCGCAATTCCTGAATTAATTGAATACCGTCAATTTTTGGCATTCTTATATCTACAAAGGCTATATCGAAGTCATTGAAACTGATTTTCTTCAGTGCCTCTCTTCCATCTCCGGCTTCACCTGTAATACAGAAATCATTTTTCCCAAACAAATGCGATTTTTTCAACTCATATCTGATAGATCTGTCATCATCCACAATCAGTGCCTTGAACATTTTTCCACCACCAAAAATTTGTCATTTTAGTATTATTAAATAAAAAACATAATTTTGTAAAAGATGTGTTTTTTATAGCTAAATCATACCTCTTTATGGTAAAAAAAATTGTAGAAAACGGTAGAATTATGGTATCTCCAATTGTAAATTTTTAATTGTAAGAGAGCTCAGACAATTCTGACCTGAGGAGGACTGAAATGAAAATAATATTTAAGGCTTTCTCTATTGTGGGGCTTAGTTCAGCTGTATTAGTACTAGTTATCTTAATCGTTATTAGATGCTTCTTTTTTAAATATGTTGAAAAACTTGGGCATGATACTATTATTTATTTTGTCTTGTTTTTCTTCCTGACTCTATTACTGATTACCTTTATAAGTTTATACACGATGGATAAGCTTATAAGAAACAGGTTAAACAAGTTCTATGATTTTTTATGGAATGTAGGAAAGACCAGAGACACTTCTGCACGAATTTGCATTACCGGTTCTGATGAACTATCAGGTCTGGCCAATTCTATGAATAATATGCTTAAGGAACTTGATGAGTGCTATGAAGATATGAAGCTTCTCAAAGAAAGGTTCAAATTGACGCTGGAAGCAACAAATGACGGATATATTGATGCAAATCTAATTGAAGATCAAGTATATATCAGTCCAGTCTGGCTGAAATATCTCGGGTATGATGAAAGTATCGATACAGTTGATTTTGAATCGTGTCTCAAGGTCATAGCTGACCGGGACGACAGAGAAAAGGTCATAAGTACAATGAATAAGTGTAAAACCAAGGAAATTGATTCTGTCCGATTGGAACTCAAAATACTGAAAAAGTCAATGGATACTTTATGGATAGTTATAAGGGGGAAAATCGTCCAGTATGGTGAGGAAGATGTTCCTAAACGTTTTATTTGTGCTATCTCTGATATAACACAGCGTAAAAAGTTTGAGGAGGAATCCAAATTCCTCAGTCAGACAGATGTTGTTACCGGTTTGAAAAATAGAGCATATCTTGAAGAAGTTTTGAGTACAACTGAAAGAGAGGCGGGAGAGAATACCTGGATTATTATGGGAGATGTCAATGGTTTAAAGCTTGTAAACGACAGCTTTGGACATCAGGAGGGAGACAGACTTCTCAAAACTATCGGAAACATACTTACGGAGTGTTGTACAAATGATGAAACTCCCGCAAGGTGGGGTGGAGATGAATTTGTTGTTTACATCAGGGATAAAAATGAACAATATGTACAAAACCTTATAGAGCGTATAACCAATGCCTGTGAAAGTGTAAAAACCTATCCTATAAAGGCTAGTATTACCATGGGTTACGCCTGCAGAGGGCCGGGACTGATGCCCATGAACTCTGTTCTGAAGCGGGCGGAAGAGGGTATGTACCGTCATAAGCTGCTGGAGAGCCGAAGCACCAGAAGCAGTATAATATCATCGCTGGAACAGACTCTTCACGAAAAACATATTGAGACACTGGAACACACTAAGCGTATCCGTA
>JAEYWA010000040.1 GCA_023431385.1 Bacillota bacterium
TCAGTGTGACAGTTGATGGAAATGTTGTCAAAAA
This sequence comes from Bacillota bacterium, assembly GCA_023431385.1. Lineage (GTDB taxonomy): Bacteria > Bacillota > Clostridia > Acetivibrionales > DSM-1351 > Ruminiclostridium. Next base: position 35 of record JAEYWA010000040.1, read on the forward strand.
TATAACCTATATGTGGAGGGTAATCGGTCCTCTGTGATACAGTTAGAACCACTCACGCTGCTTTTACAGTATGCTGATAGCTGGAGCGGGTTAGTAATAGAGATAGGAAAGAGTAGGTGGTATTAATGATACAAGCTGTCATTGAGGGAAAATCGCTAGGTTACGAGTACACAGAGGACATTCTTACTTCAACGGTTTTTGGTACAATAAAATACCTGAAACCAGATGCTGTATTGATCCCTTTTATTGAGTCTGCATTCCTTTACGATAAAAATCGAACAACTCTTTGGAAAAAATTAAACTCAGAAGGAATCGAATTAAGGTGTTATAGGGATATTGAATATGTTTTTTGGGCTTGGAATCAACACTATGGAGAGCCAGATCTTATTTTAATTTTCAGAAACCATATTCATGGAGAAGATGATTTTCTCCTCGTCGTAGAGGCAAAGTTTAAGTCCGGTAAAAGCGGAATTAATGAAAACGATCAATTGGTAAGATATTTTGATGCAATAAACATTAATATTGAAAATTTTACCGAAACAGCAATTTCAAGCTTTAAAGGGATTAAAGGGTACATTGTTTATCTGACAGAATCTGAAGCTTATTTAGATATCTCAGCTACTAATCAGATAATCCAAAGCAAATATAATGATATCCGGGAAAATGTGTTCCACTTAAGATGGCACCAATTGTACAAGGTTTTTGAAAAAATGTATTCATTCTACACTACATATGAAAAAGCAATAGTGGATGATTTAATGCTATATATGGAGAAGGTAGGATTAAGGGACTTCTCAGGAATATCTCTTCCTGATGAGCATTTAAGTGCGGCGTTTTTATCACCTTATCCGGTATTTTATAATGGTGGAATATGCGTAAAAGAGAAGGAGACTTTCTTTGACCAGTTAGCTGACATAGAGGTTCGATTTGATAACGATATTTTCTTTGGGGGGATTTGACATGAGTAATATTGAAAAGGGATATCAAATAACATCAGCATTTTTATATATTCAGCAAGTTTTTAAGGAATGCCAACGGCTTATATTTAAGATCGATAATCAGCTTGCTCCGGAATGGGGAAATCTTTATGGAAATAGGATCACCAAAGATGTAAGTGCAAGCTTGCAGGAATCTGATAGGTGGATTGTTGAAGCAATCTTTCGTATTTATGAAAATAGTAAAGATAAACTGGTAAATAAATGCGTTACAATTACGTATTGGGGAGATGAAGTTGAACAGCCCATTATCACTGTCGGAAAAATCGTTTATTCAGATATCGAAAAAAGAGATCATTGGGATCTGTGGAGTATATGGTTCAAATGGACTGATGAGCAAGAAAATAATGAGTATGAGCCGGATGGAAAAGTGAATATATTTCATTCGGAAGAATGTAAACATATCGTAGAAGCTCAGGTTTTTAGTTTTCCATTGATTAGTATAACAGATGATGAAGCTTTAATGGAAAAGATTATAAAGCCGTTAAAAGCGCTATAATTAGCATTGTAAAGGATATAAAAATACATAAAATAGTTTACAAAGCGTATGGGTTTGAGGTTTATCTATGGAAGAGCGGGCAGCGGAAAACCCGCTTTTTCATCAATGACACTAGACAATAATCTACTAGGGGAATATTTCACGACCCAGCATTGGAGATATAATGGAAGGTTCATTAATTTATCTAAAATTTCAGTGTCATGGTGTGTCACGCAAACAGTAAATGAAAGAAAGGTGAATCTATATGATACCAAGTATTTTCTTAAGTCATAATCATAATGATAAAGAATTTGTTAGAAAATTAGGTAGTGATTTAAAACGGGACGGGATTAGAGTATGGATTGATGAAGCTGAAATACTTGTAGGTGATTCACTATTAAGTAAGGTGGAAACGGCAATTGAAAAAATGGAATATCTTGGTGTAGTCCTTTCAAAAAAATCACTTGAATCAACATGGGTTAATAGAGAATTAAGATTAGCCCTAAGTAGTGAGTTTTATAGTAATAAAGTGAAAGTACTACCGATTCTTTTAGAGGATGTTATATTACCTGGCTTCTTAAAAGACAAATTATACGCTGATTTTCGAGACAAAAATTTATATCAAGATTCACTAATGAATCTAATTAAAAGCATAAGGCGAAATTATCCGAGAGGTCTGGCTTATGCAGATTACATAATTGAAAAGTATGAAAAAAAGTTTAGCCTGCGAGGACTGTTAAACTGGGAGTATTGTGAAAATGGTTTAAAATATAAACTTAATAGTGGTCTTGTTGTTGAATTACGACCAGAGTATATAACATTTGAGTTTTTTAAAGAACCTTTCTCTGACCCTATTATTATGGAGGATATTTATTATGACCGAAGAAGGATAAGCTTTAAGCTTCGTATTGATATGGAAGAATTTCATTTGGAGTATTTAGATGAATATTGGGAAAGTAACGAATATATGGGAGTAGAACAGTATAAAGATAGAGAATGTAAAACTTTTGGATGGATTAATTCCATACATGATTTTACTTGGAATGAGAACAAGCTAACGATATATTGTAGTGATGATTTTTTTGAATCATTAGTTCTGAGAGAAAAGTATAAACATAATCATAGAGAAATTATTAGTAATGAAGTACATATAACTAATGGCAAATTTGATTGTTCTGATTTTTGTTTACAGTTTATTAGAAGTAACGGGGATAGAGCTGATTTCTTTAGTCTACTTCTTAATGATAACAATAAATATATTTAATGCAAATTGTTGGTTCTTTAAATGTTAGTAATTCATCATTTACATGATATATCAACGATAAGGCCTGTACTCTTATAATTGAAGTAGATGGTTTTGAATTTCATGAAAATAATCCAGACCAATACGTCGTGATGCACTTAAGGATTCAATTCTGGGTAAATACGGAGTTCCAATACTGCGGCTTGCTACCAATGGTAGCGGTGAGAGGGAAAGAATACAGAGAGCTATTTCTCTTTCCATTCAAAAATGAATTCTAAAAGACTTAGTGCTTTTCTTTGGTCATCTGCACTTTTAGTACTTAATGTATATACAATCTGCCATAGTGCAGTATTCTCATCACTGTTTGCAGATGGCTTTACGTACTTAAATAACTCTTCGTAAGTTATCTCTAATGCATTAACAATATTCTCCAAACTATCGAGGGTCAGGCTTTTTTCGCCTCGCTCTGCTTTACCAATGTAAGTTGGATGCATACCTGATCTTTCAGCCAACTGCTCCTGAGTCCAGCCTTTTCCTTTACGTATGTCTCTTATGCGTTTTCCTATTATATATCTTAAACTATTTTTCGCTTCCATATTTTCACCTCTATTAAAAAGTATCTGCAAAAGAACAATGACTCAACATTCTATAGGGATTAATAACAATAGAATAAGAACTAAAAGGATAATGTATTCTTGACTTTCTCACAATAAATCCTATAATAAAAATATAAAGCCTAAGAAATGTAAAATAATACATGAATTCCTAAAAAATATAGTCTTCAAATCAGATATTATTCCTTTTATCTTATATTTTTAATAAGTAGTTAATGAATCAATGTGGTATAAAGAAAGGGTGTGGTAAAGGTGGGGTGTGGAATAGATTTTATTAATATGTCTCCTACGGAACGGGCTGTTACTATCATTTTTATGGCTGGATTACTGGTTATAGCACTTATTACTGATAGGCTTGGAAAATGGAAATAAGAATATACGGTGATTGTAGAGTGAGACTTCGTCAGCTATACCATTTGCATCGTCTTTTGTTTATACTATAACTATTAATAGAATAAGATATTCCTGATGTATCATCAGATCTGTTTCAGGATAATAAAAACTACCGTAAATTTATATTGGGAGTGTTTTCAATGGCCTCAAAAAAGTGGGATACAATAGATATAGATACTAACGAGGGTAGAGTAAAAGGGGTTGCACCAGTTATAATCTCTGCGAGCCGATCTACTGATATACCTGCATTTTATTCTGAATGGTTCACTAATAGACTGAGGGAAGGATATGTTAAGTGGGTTAATCCGTTTAATAGAAAACCGCAGTATATTTCTTTTGATAAGGCTCGTGTAATCGTATTTTGGACAAAAGATGCTAAACCATTAATTCCGCACTTGACAAAGATTGATGAAAGGGGCATTATTTATTATTTTTCATTTACAATAAATGACTATGAAAAAGAGGGACTTGAGCCAAGAGTACGAAAACTTGAGCAAAGAATAGATACCTTCAAGGCGCTTTCAGAAAAGATAGGGAAAGAGAAAGTGATTTGGAGATTTGACCCATTAATTATGACAGATAAAATTACTGTAGAAGTATTGTTAGATAAGATATTTAGGGTAGGAAACCAAATTGCAGAGTATACGAATAAACTTGTAGTCAGTTTTGCAGATATTTCTTCGTACCGAAAGGTTCAAAATAATTTACAGCAACACAATATTAATTATAAAGAATTTACTCCTGAAACTATGGAAGCAGTGGCAAAGGGATTGAATGAAATTAATAGGGCTTGGGGATTGGATATAGCAAGCTGCTCGGAAGACATTGATTTAAATAAATACAATATCAAGAAGAATAGATGTATAGATGATGATTTAATGATTAAAGTATTTTCTCAGAATAAAGAGTTAATGAACTTCTTAGGTTATAAAAATAAAGATAGGAACTCAAATTATGAGGAAATGTCACTTATTGATTTTATAGACAACAAGGATAAAGCCTCTTTGAGAACGAGTGTAGCTGGTGGTTTGGATAGATCAATAAAGTTAAAAGATAAGGGCCAACGAGTGAGCTGCGGGTGCATAATTAGCAAGGATATCGGTGAATATGATACCTGTAGTCACCAGTGCATTTACTGTTATGCCAACCGTTCACTACAGATTGCTAATAAAAATTATAATATATATTTGAGGTCCAATAAGAATGGGGAATCGATACTCTGATATACCTTGGTAACGGGTATGGGGTGTAATCATGAAAGGGCGACTTTTTATTTTGAAGACACAACATAAGAGTAAATAAATGAGTAAACAAAAGAGTAAATGCCTATAACCGCAAGTAAAATCAAGCAGTAATCTCTCTATCTCTTTATAATAAATGTAGGGTGGCTGAAACGAGGTGAACGGACGAATGTATGAGTGGCAGAAGCAAATTCAGATAATCGTTGATGAAATTGACGAATGTATCAGAAACCGTAACGGTGAAGAAATAACCCTACGATTCCTTTCTCGAAGGCTGGGTTATTCCGAATTTTATGCAACGAGAAAATTCAAAGAAATATCCGGCATGCAGTTTAGGGATTATCTGCGGCATAGAAAGTTAGCCTTTGCACTAAAAGAGGTTCGGGATAGTAAAAAAAGCCTTTTAGATATTGCTTTTGATTATGGTTTTTCATCACATGAGGCTTTTACAAGAGCTTTTAAGGGAACATATGGTGTAACTCCAAGTGAATACCGATTAAAGCCTAAGCCTGTTGTCCTTCGTACGAAAATAAACCCTTTCGACCGCTACTTTTTAGGATTTGGAGAGATTGGTATGATAAAATCTACAGAAGATATTAAAATTTATTTTGTAACCATTCCAGCACACAAATTTTTACACATCAAAAACTATGAGAGTAACGGGTATTGGGATTTCTGGCAAAAGCAAAGCCTGATTCCCGGACAGGACTGCGAAACCATTTGCGGCTTACTTCATAGCATCAAGGGTAAATTGGATGACGATGGTGGGAGTGAATCAAACAGCGGAAGCGGTCAGATTATGGCGTACATTAATGACCCGGATGGCAGACTCTGCGATTGGGGCATTCCACGTACAGAGTGTTATGGTGTACGTCTTCCAGTTGATTATTCAGGCGAAGTACCACCACAAATGCTTTTGATTGATGTTCCCGAAGCCGAGTATATTGTTTTTGAACATGGACCCTTCAATTATGAGCAGGAAAATCGTAGTGTGGAGGAAAAGATTGAAAATGCAATGGCAACTTTTGATTTTACAGGCACCGGTTACTGCTTTGATACTTCCCCCGGTAGAATAATTTACTTTTATCATAATCCGGAGCGGTTTTTTAAGTATGTCAGGCCCGTGAGGAAGTAAATATAATGTAAATTAAAAAGGAGCTGCTGCACAGTGAATAAATTTTATTCATTGTGCAACAGCCCCTTTTTAATACTTATTTATTATCTAAGCCTATTGTACCAATATAATTTATATCAGTATCATGTGACGGCGTCTTTGTAGAAGAGTCTATTCCAGGTCAAGAGTTACATTATTACTCCCTAGAAAATCACTAATTACAAATTTTAGTCCTTTTGCATTTTCTGGAATTTCAAAGACTAGACCGCCTTTTAATTCTCCACTAGTAGGTATATTTCCATCCAATTCGGAGATTTTGTTATCCTCCAATACTTTTGAACCATCAATTGCTGTCAAATATTGATTACCTTCGGAATCAGTTAATTTGTAATTATGTGTTAGTGACTGTTCCGTGTCTGTAGCGTTTTTTGCAGTAATATTCATCACATAGAAGACACTACCACTTTTAGCAAAATACCCATCAGTTTTTACCTTTTCGACCGAATTAACAGTGTAATCAATAACTTCAAAATTAATTGATTTTCCGCCATTTGTCGAATCCGTTTTAGTTGCTTCTGAAGTACCTTTTTCCTGATCATCTTTTGACGCTGAAGCGGTTGACGCTTCTGAACTTGCTTTTGAATCCTCCTGAGTAGAAGCGGTTGTCGTGGTCGTCTCAGAACTTGCAGAAGTACTTGAAACACTTGCAGTACTGGAGGCTGAAACCTCTACGTTTTTAGTTCCACAAGCACTAAAAACGAAAAGCGTTGTGACCATCAAAATTGCTAAACAAAATCTTTTCAAAGTTTGTTCCCCCTTGTGAATAATAAATTAATAGTTAAGTATCATTAGTGTAAATTATAGCCTTTTATTACCATAATAACTTAACTCAACAAATATTACCATTTTTCTATTTTATTGTCAAATTATATCAAAAAGTTTTGAATATTGTTGGAAGTCAGTATGAAAATATAGAATTCTGGTACACCATAAGAGGATTCACAGTAGAGGGGACTAAGTTTTACTAGTACTTTAACCGGTAACTATTGAAGAGGTTGTTAAATATTGCAGGCAAACAGGAAATCATTATATTCAATTCTCAAAGATTGGTTCGACATATTCTTTAATAAATTCTATCCTATCATTTACCTTTGGCATAAAAAAGGAAGCAATAGATACTACTATTCTTTTCTTTGTATTGACATAAATTACATTTCCTCCATCTCCCTTGGCTGAAAATCCATTCTCATTCTCTACCCACCATAAATATCCATATGACAGATTGAGCTTTTCCCATCGACTGTGCTCCTTTATACTCTCGTCTATCCAGGTCGTCGATACAATTTGCTTTCCGTTCCACATTCCGATATCCAGGTATAATTGTCCGATTTTTGCCATATCGGCAGGAGATAGTGTAAGACCCCAGCCTGCGGTATTTACTCCGGTTGAGTCAGCAACCCAGCCGCTGATATTATTGGCTTTATTAAATGCCAGTTGCTCCTCTTTACTTTGAAAAATTACATTGCTCTCAACAGTAATTCCCAGTGGTCTGAATAAATTTTCTGTGGCGAAATCAAACACAGATTGGCCGGTAGCTTTTACAAGAATGCCCGACAAAATATCTGGTCCTATCAGGGGAGTGTATCTGTATTTTCCTATCTGCCCTCTGCCTCCTAATAAATCAAGTGAAAATTTTACAAAATCGTCACTGGTGAAATACTTTATGTAGGGTGCAAAAAACTTATATTTATATGGAGCAGTCATTGTCAATAAATTCTTAAGGGTAATATTCTGTATTGTTTTTTCTCTACTTTTAACTATGTAATCTGGGAAAAAATCCAACACTTTTTGGTTAGTACTTTTGATGTACCCTTTGTCCATGGCAATCCCTATCAATATGGATACAATACTTTTTGTTACCGAATAAACATGGACTCGGCTAGTAGCGGTGCATTCATTAAAGTAATTTTCATATTGTGTTTTGCCGTCTTTTAATACAACAATACCTGCAATATTGCTATAATCATTGTTTATTTTCTTTTCCAACTCCGTCACTTTTGCTTGATTCATATAATTTACTCCTCGTATAATAAGTTTGTAAGGTCTAAGCTATTTATTTATTTTGTTTTCTTTTTGACAGGATAATAAATTTCAGTTATGTACTCACTTTCTTTTGATACTTCAGACGGGTCGGTTACATAAACCTCATAAAGGGCATTGCTGGATTCATAGCCTTCTTTTTCAGCCCATTCCCGTTGTTTGGTGTATACCGAGGACAGGTTGGAATAAGAGCCATGTAGAGCTGTTTTTAAGCAAAGTCCCGGGTAAAAATCCCTTGTACCTTTAACATACTCTTTTATAGGAATAGCAAATTCAGTATCTAAACCAAAGGGACTAAATTCCTCGCTGTGAAAAAGTACCATTGGAGGAGCGAGTATAGTCAATTTGTCATCTGTAATTTTTCTAAATAATTTACTAAAGCTATTTTCATATTCTTTAGCAAATTCGTATTCATCAACCATTTTTCGGATAGATAAAAGATACATCCTTGGTACTTCTACAAGTTGAACATCAATGCTTTCCAGATATGACATAATTGATTTGCCTTGCTTTAAATTTGATATATCCTTATTTAATTGGTTTAATGTTTTATCAAATTCCTGTATTCGTATCTCAATTTCTTTTTTCTTTCTGGTAAGCTCCAAGTAAAGTTTTTCGTCCTGTAATTCTTCTGCCTCAAGGATTGATTTAATTTCTTCTAAAGAAAAATTGTATGATTTAAGGCGATTAATAAATAACATCTTTTCTAATTGCTCGATAGAATAATATCTATAACCATTTTCGGGGTTGATTTCATCAGGCAGAATTAACCCTATTTCAGCATAATAGCGAAGCGTCTTTGTGGAAACTTTACATATATTTGAAAACTCTCCGATGGATAACATAAAGCATTCTCCTTTTAGCAAATTCTATAACGCCTACCTCTATATTACACCTTGCCCTAAGGGGAAAGTCAATGTGATAAAGACTGAGGCTAACTGATTAATACAATATAGAAAAAGGATTGACATATATAGATAGTCGATATATATTATGTATAGATAATCTATATATGGAAGGAAGTATGGTAAATGGCAATTGATAAGGCGTTACTTGCTGGAAATACAACGATGCTTATATTAAAGCTACTTGAAGACCGAGATATGTATGGGTATCAGATGATTGAAGAGCTTGCAAATAGATCAGATAATACATTTAATTTGAAAGCAGGGACATTGTATCCGATTCTGCATGGACTTGAAAAAAACGACATGGTTAGTTCCTATGATGACTCTGTAGATACTGCAAGGGTAAGAAAATACTATAAGATTACTAACAAAGGCAGAAAATTCTTAGGAGACAAACGAAAGGAATGGGATAACTATGCCAATGCAGTAAATCAGGTACTACATGGAGGAATGAGTTATGGAATCGTTTAATAGGATTAAAAAATATTCACAAACTGTTTGCGATCAAATAAGATGGAAGAAGGCTCATGCCAATATAGCAGAAGAAATTGAGAACCATATCATTGATCAAAGAGATGCATATATTGGGCAAGGGATGCCAGAAGACCAAGCAATGGATGAGACTATTTTGCAAATGGGTGATCCTGTAACTGTAGGAGCGCAGCTTGATAGTACACATAGGCCAAAACCGCAATGGCGAATGATTTCTTTAACTTTAACGCTATTGTGTATGGGATTATTTATAAATACATATCTTCTTAACAGAACATACTCTGACAATCCAGGAAAGATAGTATCTTCAATGTGCATAGGCATTGGACTTATGTTAATTGCTTACTTTTTAGACTTCACTTTTATAGGGAAATATCCTGTATTACTATATTTTTCTATTATAATTGGAAGTACTATTACTGTGATACTATCTCCACAGTATAATGGAAGAGCATATTATGGAATGTACCTTGCACTTCTGTTTCCAGTGGCATTTGCTGCAATTATTTACTTGCTAAGGAACAAGGGGTACATTGGAATAATCCTTTGTGGAATAGCTTTTATGCTTCCGGCAGGTATTACACTGCTGGTACCTACTGTTTCAGGATTTGTATTACTTGCAATAACCGGATTGGTATTGCTAAGTATAGCAATTGCCAAGGACTGGTTTAATATTAATAAAATTGCTGGATATCTACTTGTTTTTTTACCAACATTTTTTACATTTTGTTTTGCTGCAATACAGTCTTTATACAGGTGGTCTGAAAGAATCACAATAGCCTTTAATCCGTCACTTGACCCGTATGGAATGGGGTGGCAGAGTATGGTAGCAAGAGCATTACTTGAAAACTCGAAGTTTATAGGGAGTGGAACAATGCCGGCTCAATATTCAGGAGAAGAATTTTTTCCTTTACCTGGAATAGATACGGATTTTATGCTTACTTACTTAATTTTTAAAGTAGGTTGGATTGGGTTTTTAGTAATTATGGCTGTGCTTATGTTTTTCATCATTGCGGGATTTGTGCATTGCCTTAAGCAGAAGAGTATACTGGGAACGTTGGTGTCAACCTCTGTTATGATGACATTTACATTACAGGTAATAGGTTACGTTATATCCAATCTAGGATTCCAATTGTTATCACCTATTTCGTTACCACTTATTTCTTTTGGAAGCACTGCAATGATTATTAATCTTGTACTAATAGGAATTATGTTGTCTGTTTTTAGAAATGGGGATATTGTAAGAGACAAGAATGATGTAAGATACAAAAAAGATAGATTTATAACATGGTGTGATGGGAAAATAATTATTACATTACGTAAGAAACCAGCTAGCTAGTAAGAGAAATGCTATTTGTATAAATACCTTATTGACTAACTATACATCCTCTGCTATGATTTTAGGCATAAACAATAGTTATTAATAGCTATTGTCCGTTGCTGGTAGTTCAAGCTAAGACTAGCGGCTATTATAGTTAACGGTTTAGATAAAGTTAATAATTTATTTTTATAGTTTTATAGGGTTCCGCAGCAAACGCTCTTTACTTACTGGTCTGGTCCAAGATAAAACGCACAGTAGCTGTGTTCACGGAGGGATAAAAGCCCGGGAGATATTTCACAATATCAACCGTAGGCTTTTTTTATTATTCAAAGGAGTGTGGAAATATGAAGTGGTTTTTATTGATTATTGCAGGGTTGTTTGAAGTAGGTTGGGCTATTGGATTAAAGTATTCGCAGGGGTTTACAAAGCTTATGCCAAGTGTATTAACTATAATCGGGATGATAGCAAGTTTTTACTTCCTATCATTAGCCTTGAAGAGTCTTCCTTTAGGGACGGCGTATGCAATTTGGACAGGAATTGGCACTATTGGTACTGTTGTTTTCGGAATATTATTATTTAAAGAGCCTATTGATATAATAAGGTTGGTTTGTATCGGTTTTATTGTTGCGGGAATAGTAGGCTTAAAACTTGTTTCTGCTCAATAAGCTTCAAAGTGCTTGAAACATGATTGATAGCATAATTTTATGAATTTTAAGAGTCAGGTGATGAGCCTGACTTTTTTGTAATAAAAAACTTGACATTATTTAGCTATGGTATTAAACTGTAATTAACATATGAATAAATGTTCATATGTTAATACGATGAGGAGGATAGTAATGAGTTTATTGAATATCATTTCTTTATGTCTGTTTTTTATTTTTTTTATATCATACTTGTTGAAATTGGTTATTCTATATAAACGTAATGGAATCAAGGCAAATGTACTTGCCAAAAAAGGTAAGAGTGTTGAGATTAGCAATACAGAGCGGCTGGTGAAAGTTACAACTTTTATATGGGGAGGTCTATGGCTGCTTTTCTCATTATTGGACTCTAGAGCCGGTCAATTAATTAGTTCAGGAACAAAATTCAGCTCGGGACGATACGTCGGTCTTATTGTTACTGCTATTGGGGTAATCATATTCATTACAGCGATGCTTTCAATGAGAACATCCTGGCGCGTAGGTATTGATAAGACGACTCAATCAAAGCTTGTTACTTCAGGGATATACAGATATAGCAGAAACCCGGCCTTTGTAGGATTTGATACAATGTTTATAGGCTTCGTCCTTATGTACCCCAATTTATTGACGCTGGCAGTAGCAATCTTAAGTATAGCTGCTATACATAAGCTCATTTTACAAGAGGAAAAGCATTTAGTGGCTGTTTTTGGGAATGAATATTCTGAATATAAGGATAAGACCGCAAGATATATTTTGATTAAGTGAGGTTTTTAGAATGGAGAGTTACAGTGAGAAAGTTAAATTTCAATATAAAATGTTGGCCAAAATATATGACCTTATGGACATAATTGGATTTCCGGTCAAAAAGAATAACCCTCGCCTTGCCTTGGCAAAGCATATACCAAATGAAAGCTTATCTGTCTTAGATGTTTGTACAGGTACAGGAAATAGTGCTATCAGTATAGCAGCGAGTAATCTTAACAATGAAGTTACCGGAATAGATTTATCGGAACAAATGCTTACAGTAGCTGATAAAAAGATAAAAAAGAGAGATTTGTCCAATGTCAAGCTGCTATGTATGGATGCTGCACATATTGACTTCAATACGCAATTTGACATTGTTACGACATCTCTTTCATTACATGAAATGCCAAAGGCTATTAGGGATGCTATTGTTTCCAATATGACAAGGATACTCAAGAAGAAAGGGAAATTATACATAATGGATTGGGATAAGCCAACAAGTATTATAGGTTCTATAGTCTTTATGTTCTTTCCTTATCAGTTTGAACCAAAGGGCTTTGGTGACTTTCTGAAAATAAATTGGGAAGATTATTTAAAACAATATGGCTTGAGAATTGAGAGGATAGAAAAATACTCTTTCACAAAACTCATAATTGCAATTAAAGAGTAGGTTTTATGTGATAATTAGTTCAAAGGGATAAATGTTTAGCAGAACTTCCGGGGTTCTGCTTTTTATTGGATAATAATCACCTATGAGTAAGGTGGAAGGTACAAAAATATGTAAAACTTTGAGAATTATGATAAAATACTAATAATTGCTAGAGATCATTGTGTAAATAAACAAAATTCATTTGTTTTACTGGTTATTTACCTATTTTAACGGAGGCTTTTAATCATGAAAAAGATTGTTGCTTTAGTTCTTGCAGTCCTTTTATTAAGCTTGGGGGGAATAAACAATAATTTATATGCAAAAAACAACCAAGTAAATGTTACAACTTCGGTGAAAAAGGCAGATGAATATTCAAACAAAGCTTTAAAGCTATGGAACCAGGGTAAAATTGAAGAGGCACTGAAAAACTATGATTTAGCAATAAAATATGATTCAAAAAATCCAAAGCGATACCGCGATAAGGCCTTGTTACTACAGGCAATCGATAGGTATGAAGAAGCGCTTGAAGCCTTTAGACAGGCTCAGAGAGTTGATCCCAATTATTATTTTGCCTTAAACGATGAAGGCCGGTTACTGTACTTAATGGATAGGAATGAAGAGGCAGTTAAATGTCTGGAGAAAGCAGTAGCACTTGGAAAAAGCAAAAATCCAATGCTTCATGAAGCTTACAGATATCTGGGAGATGTTTATATAGCTTTGGGCGAATATGAAAAGGCTGTTAACGCTTATGATAAAGCTATAGCATTGAAGAAAGTCCCACTTTCCTATTTTGGAAAAGCAGAAGCTTTATACTGTCTGGGCAAATATCAGGATACAATAAAGGTATGTGATCAGGGGATTAAACTTATGCCCAGTTTACTTGATTTATATAATTATAAAGCCAGAGCGCTTCTTGTCCTTGAGAAAAATGCAGATGCCGAGAAGGTATATGATAACTTTATTAAGCTGCATCCCAAGGATGCCGATGGTTATGGAGCAAAAGCCAATGTGCTGGTTAACACCGGAAAATACGAGCAGGCAATGGGGTTATATAACAAGGCAATACAGCTTGATTCCCAAATACCTGATTTTTATCATGATAAGGGTATTTGCCTGCATAATCAGGGTAAATACGCCGAGGCTATAAAATGCTATGATCAATCCTTAAAATTGGACTCTTCCAATGCAGAGGTATATTTCAATAAGGGATCTGCTTTGTACAAGCTAGAAAAATATAGTGAAGCAATTATCTGCAGTGAAAATGCTCTTAAGATTAATCCTTATTATGCGGATGCACATAACCTGAAAGGCGTTTCATTGTCAGTCGAAGGAGAACTGGAAGAAGCCATAGAGTGTTTTAAAAATGCAATAAAGTATAATCCCGAAATGGCAGTCTCATATTATAACTGCAGTATTGCGTATAGTGTTCTGGGTTATGAGGAGGAGGCAATAACATATCTTAAAGCTGCTTGTGATTTGGACAACAGCTTTAGGGAAGCGGCTTCAGAAGAAGCTGAAGCCTCAGAAGGTTTGTTTGAAAATATTAAAGCTAACGACGAATTTAAGTCTATTGTTGAAAAATAAAGATATAAAGGGATATTCAAAATCATAACATATACTATATTGTAAATCGGAGGTTGTTTTGTGAAAAAAAGAATAGTTTTTTTGTTTGTACTGGTTACTTTACTTACAGTGACATTAACAGGCTGCGTACCCGGAGACGGCTCTTATTCGGCTACCAAGCCTGCAGGCTTCTTCTGGGGAATCTGGCATGGGTGGATAGCTCCAATATCACTGATTTGGGGACTTTTTAACAATAGCATAAGGATATACGAGAGTGCCAATACAGGCTGGTGGTATGATTTTGGCTTTTATATGGCAATTATAAGCGGTTTCGGTGGTTTATCCCTATTTCGCAAAAATAAATCCAACAAGAAGGACTAGGAATATAATTTTTACTGATAATAGTTGATTATAGAAATTTTTTTAATTATCTAAATCAAATTTTAGTTATAAAACTCTTCAGAGAATAAAACATCCTGAAGAGTTTTATTTATGGTAAAATATAGGTACTCACACATATTTATACATAAAATGTTGCAAGCCAATAACAACTACAAAATAACAAACAATTCGAACAAAATAAATTTACTATCTACGAACCATTTTTCATCTCACCGTGTATATAAATTGAATAACTTTGAAGGGAGTGATATTCACGACCGAATATATTACTAAGGAGCAAGCGACTGAGATTTACAATAGATACTCGGAATTTGTTTACAGGATTGCACTGTTTATTATTAAATCAAAACCTCTGGCTGAAGATATAATGCAGGATACCTTTATTCAGGTATTTAAAAAGTATCATCAGTATGATCTGAATAGACCTATCGAACCTTGGATTTACAAGATAACGGTTAATACTGCTAGAAATTTGCTTAGAAAGCAAAAATGGCTGGGGTTTTTCAGAAACATTCCAGAGCAGGAATGTAACGGGTTAGTTGATGCAGCTTTTCTATTGGAAGAGGAGAAGCAACAGTTATGGCAAGCAATAAACAAGCTTTCTCACAAGCGCAGGGAAGTCATTGTACTTCATTTTTATTTGGGAATGAAGTTGAATGAAGTTGCCGGATTATTAAATATTCCGTTGGGTACTTGTAAATCCAGATTGAATTCTGCTCTGAATGTCTTGCGAAAGCATTATGTAAAAGAAAGTTCAAGTGAATTAATTGGAGGGGAGTATAATGAAGCAATGTGATACAGGCGTAGCTGAAGCCATAAGAGAAGTAATGGATAAGCAGAGGCCGACTACTACCTTTAATCAAATATGGATCAAAAGTAACATAAGAAATACCAGACACAATAGTGTTTCAAAAACCTATGCAATACCTCTCATAGTTGTAATAGCATGTATTATGCTGTTTACTGTTGGTTTTACAGGCTACCAAATCGCTAGAAATACTGACAAAACAAATTACCCTTTTATCAATAATTCAGAAGTCATAGGGAAATGGAAAGCAGTTGATTTTGTTCGGAGTATCAATGATTTTTCTCAGGAGGAGAAAAGTAGTGCAGGTGAATTATACTTAAAGGAGCTTGTATTTATTAAGGAAGGTAGGATGCTGACATCCTTTGAAGAGGGAAATGGTAAGTTGGCAGAGTCTGTAACAACCTGGACCAAGGGTAAGGTACTTAATAAACAGGAGAAAACCGACAGCAGTTACATTATAAAAAATATCAGCGGAAAGCAGTATCTTTTTTTCCAGTGGAAGAGCGGCGATTATGTCTTTAGAAATGCTTTGCCGTCCTACTACGTTCTTGAAAAAATAGATAGTCTTGATTACTCTGATTATGTAACCGAAGCTATAGAAGATAAAATAGATTATGCTTTTGAGAGTGATCCCGAAATGCTTGGCAATTGGGAAAGTGTCGATTTTGTTAAAGAAATTTACGATTTTGACCCGACCTATAAGTACTGGTTCGACGACTTATATTTGAAAGAAATTGAGTTTATGGGTAACGGAAAAGTTGATATTGAATATCGTGGGAACTATTTGGAGTCTGGAAATTATTGGACTAAAGGGTTGTTAATAAGTAAGGTAAATAAAACAGCAAGCAAAATTGTTATAAAGGAGATTAACAACGGTACTTATATGTTCTATGAGTGGAAGAGTGGAGACTATACCCTCAGGGGTATGAAACCGTACTATTATGTCCTTAAAAAGGTTGATTAATTCCTCATTACAGGATTTTACTCCTTGACAATTTGAATATTTTCTTCCTTATTAGGTCAAATTAATTACAGAAATACTAATTTTATTAAGGTGAGAACTATATGAGAGCTATATATGAGGAGTGAATATATTGGAGATAGCAACAGGATACTTTATCAGTAGGGCACCTGCAATAGAGACTGCAAGGCTTTTAGAAAGGCAGGGTTTAAAAATTGAAGTCCTGGGACATCAAAATCAGGAGGATTTCCGTGAAAGGCAGGTTGCTAACGATCATGAAGATGATTTGGAGGTTCCGTACTTTGGATTTACGGGTGGTAATACTGGGGTTGCATCAGGAATTAACGGCTATATGATAGCTGGAACCGGGCCACTTATAGCTGCTCGCCCCATTGTCAGCCTTGTTAATGCAGGTATCGGAAACGATTTCAGAGAGATTATGAGCAATTGGGGAGTACCAGGTGATATTGAAAGGGAGATAAAATCCGTTATTGACTCTGGACGCTCGGTAATACTGGTCGAATATGAACCAAAAGACGAAGCTTTTGTAAGTGAAACATTAAAAAAGCAGGGAGCACAAAACATTCATATTTAGCAGGTATGCATATTTAGCAGATGAAATAAAAACCCTGAGGCTGCAGCTTCAGGGTTTTGTCCTTTCATAAATAAACATATTGCCTTTCTTCCCGACACGCTGGACTGCTTTGACATAGTGCAAGACATTCAAAGCTGTTTGTGCTTTAGAAAGGCTGAGCCCGGAAGCTTTTGAGAAATCCCTGCTGGTGAATTGACCATCAAGAGCTTCGGGTATTAAAAGAGAGTAGTCTTTGGAATTATTTATGTAAACGATGTTTTGCAGACCCTTCGGTATCCTGTCATGCCGCCAGGAACCTCTTTTACCGTCGGGGCTCCATCCGTTTAACAAACGGTATTCTTCAATGTCCAGATATACAATACATAACCGTATATTCTCGTTATCAAGATAATTTTTTATTTTATACAATTCTGCAAATATTTCGTAGGCAGAGCCCTTTTTAGGTGAAAGCCTTCTTTTGCTGACCTCTCCGGTTTCTTCATTAATCCAGACAAGCCACTTGGTATAGGCTAATGGATAAACAAGAGTAACCTGGTTTCCAGTCAGAAAAAACTTTAGTTTTCCTCTTAGCTTGTTCCATTGCCTGGTCTGAATTTCGATAATTCCGCTATTGTTTAAAATATCCGCATAATAGGAGCCTACTCTTATTTCGTGATATATTTCGTCAGGCTCAAAATAATGCTTTAAAACAGCATGAAGAGTTTTCTCCCCCAAGGTTCCGATACCCTCACGGCGGTATTGCATGTCCATAACCTTTTCGCAGGCCCCCTCGAACTTCTGAATATCCATATTATCTCCATTTACGCGCACAGCACGTACACAAATAGTAACTTAAACATACTATATTTTACAGTAATAAGATAATAGAATCAACATTACATAAATTTAAGAATCTTTATGATTATTACATCTTTTTGTTGGAAAACATCAGAAATATTCTTTTGTCAGACTTGTTGGTATAATTATATTATGTTATGCTTTTTATATAATCAGATCTCCATTCAGGTTGCAGGTAATAGCAAAATTGAATGTTGTTTTTTTATGTGCGTTAAAAATGTTTACAAGATAAGTTATTTTATATGAATGGTAAAGGTGATATTATGCAAAAAACAAATCTTGTATTGAGGCACTATAATAAATTAAAGCCAATTAATTGTACTTTTATTAGCGGTGATACAAGTAAAATATTCACAGTAAAAATTAATGAAAATGATAATAACATAGCTGAAATGCTTAAGGGAGACCCGGTTCTGATAGGAATGCTGGACAACGACGAATCTCTTCTCGTCAATGGGGGAAGTGTCATTGGAGGCAATCCTAAAGAGGAGCAGTACATAATATGTTCAAATAATGTAGTCTACGTTTCAAAAGAAATGGAAAAAAGACAGTATGAGAGATACCCGACCTCTTTGCTGGGGGAAGTCAAGCTGAACAGCTCAAGTAAAAAAGAACTGGCGTATATCAAAGACTTCAGTTATTCAGGGATGTGTATTTTTTCAACAGGTGACTATGAAATAGACGATGAGATTGAGATAAGTGTATTTTTAAGTAATACTGTTTCAAAGTACGATGGAGTGATAAAGAGGAAAGCTAAAAACTACGGAAGAAATGAGTACGGAATTCAGATCGTACATAGAGATAAAAATGCAATGTATTCAACCGAAACACAACTCACAAATATGGTTCAGGCCGAGAAAGAATTGATGTACAGGTATTTGTTAAATGCAAAGTTCAGTTTTAAATAAACCATTAAAAAATATAGTTCATTTGAACTATATTTTTTACTTATAGGAATTTATTTTTTCTTTTCATTGAATGTGTTAATCTAGCTAAGGTTGAGTAAGTGCACCAGAAAATCCCATACAGATAAGACTTTCAGAGTTCATTTAAAGTCTGAAATATAGATAAACTATAAAAACAGTGAATATTTTTCACTGAATATTATTTACTGAATAATATTCAGAATTATCCTCAGACTACTAATGAATGTCATCAGCGGAGGTGGCTCAGTGCTCAAATCTTTTGAACCTATAATTGACAACAGCAGTAAAATCATTATTATAGGCACAATGCCCGGGGTAAAATCACTTGAAAAACAAGAATACTACGGGCATGAGAGAAACAGCTTTTGGAGGATAATTTGCTCTTTATTCGGACATACGACAATTTCAGAGTATAGTGCAAAAAAGACATTTCTCCTTGAGCATCATATAGCCTTATGGGATGTGCTTAAAGCTTGTGAAAGAGAAGGCAGCCTTGACAGCAATATTAAAAATCCTATTCCGAATGACTTTGAAGCTCTTTTCAAAAAATATCCCCAAATAAAAGCTATTTACTTTAATGGCGACCCTGCGCAAAAACTATTCAACAGGCTTGTCATAAAAAAAATGGGCAGGCTCGACATACCTCAGTACAGGTTGCCTTCCACCAGTCCGGCCAATGCCATCCCATTTGAGCAGAAGCTAAAACTCTGGCGACTGATACTCTTAACACTAAAAAATCTGCGGGAGGGGGAACTAAAATCCTTTGAAGCCTGTATCGGAAACCTCTCAGGATTGTCTTATGAAGTTTATATTGACTTTTCCACTTTAGCCGGCAGCTATAAAGTCACTGTTAATGGCATGCTTAAAACAGAGAAAACAACAGCCATATCAGAGGAGGCTCTCATAGAGTTTATCCATAGACTCTTTGAAAACGGAGTGCTGTCATGGAAGGAAAAATATTCGGATTGTTTACAGTGTAAGGAAAGCACCCACTGGTATTTAAGGTTGACAATTTCAGATACCAGTTATATGTTTAATGGAGAAAATACGTTTCCTAGAAACTGGGAAGGAGTATGCAACAATATACAGAATTTAATTAAGGAGCCTTTTGGTTAAGCAATTTGATTTCTAACAGATAATTAATTAAATACTATATTAATATAAGTAAAATACAGAAATATATTGGAGATTATTGTGGGAGGTACATATGAACAGACTTATAGACACTGCAATTGACGGATTTAAGCTACGTTTTGCAGATGAAAACGATACGGTGCTGATACTGGGATTCATTAAAGAATTGGCCCAATATGAAAAGTTACAGGATCAGGTGGTTGCTACTGAAGATACCCTTAGAGAGTCTCTTTTTTCAAAGCAGGCCGCCGAGGTGATTATTGGGGAGTATGAGGGAGTTCCAGTGGGGTTTGCACTATTTTTTCATAACTTTTCAACTTTTTTGGGACAGGCTGGATTGTATCTTGAGGATTTGTATATTAAGCCCGAAATGAGGGGAAAGGGTCTGGGAAAGACTATACTTTCATTCCTGGCCGGACTTGCATTGGACAGAAACTGCGGGCGTCTCGAATGGTGGGTACTTGACTGGAATGAACCTTCAATACAGTTCTATAAGAAGCTGGGGGCAATTCCAATGGATGAATGGACTGTTTTCAGAGTTACAGGAGAAACCCTTAAAAAGTTAGGAGAAAAGTTCTGATGAATATTCAGATTTTTGGCGCCAAAGGTTTTGAAACCCAAAAGGCAGAAAGGTATTTTAAAGAGAGGAAAATAAGCTATCAATATATAGATTTGTTCAAATATGGACTCAGTAAGGGCGAGTTTGACAGTGTTAAGGCTGCAGTCGGCCTTAAAGCCCTGATTAATGAAAGCAGTAAGGAGTATGAGCGCCTGAATATGCGAAATCTTGGGGTTGGAAAGGTTGCGGAGGAAGTACTTTTCAAGAACCCCAAGCTATATAATTCACCGATTGTAAGAAACGGTAGAAAGGCCACTGTGGGCTATCAGCCGGATATCTGGAAAACCTGGGAGCAGGGGTAAAATTTACGAATACCGGAGGGGTTGTATGATAAAAAGAATACATATACTGGGTGCATCAGGATCGGGTACATCCACACTTGCTGAAGCTTTGGAAAAAGAACTGGGATTCCGGCATTTTGACACGGATAATTACTTCTGGCTGCCCACTGATCCGCCTTTTGAAAAGAAACGACCCGCAGAAGACAGAATTAGGATGATTGTTGAGGATATATCCGGAGCTGACAAGTGGACACTTTCCGGCTCACTATGCGGCTGGGGAGATGTATTAATCCAGTATTTCGACTTGATAGTATACCTGTGGATACCTATGGAAGTTAGAATACCCCGGCTTATTGAAAGAGAACAAATCAGATATGGAAAAGAAGCAATAGAAAAAGGCGGGGCAAGGCACAGTTCCTTTAAGGAATTTATTGAATGGGCATCACAGTATGATTCTGGCGGGATGGAGATAAGAAGCAAAGTTATGCATAAGGCTTGGCTGTCATCACTGGAATGCCCTGTTTTACGACTTGAGGGGGATATGACTGTGGACGAAAGGGTTAACGCAATTAAAGATTTATTATAGCAAAATAGACGAATGTTCCGGTAATAAAAAGTCTCTATTGATAAAAAAAGTTTTTATTAGCAGTTTTAAATATGACATTAATATGTCATATTTAGCTCGGTATAATATCATTATCAAGAACTTAACAAGTGTTATAAAAGAAAACACAATGACGATGGAGGATGATATTGATATGGCGGAGAAGTTTGATTTTAAAAAGGAGTATAAGGACCTTTACCTTCCCAAAGAAATTCCTCAACTTATTCAGGTGCCAGCAATGAATTTCATATGCGTTAATGGTGCCGGTGACCCAAATAGCAGTGAATATCAAAAGGCCGTTTCAATTTTATATGGGCTTACATTTACAATTAAAATGTCTAAAATGAGCGGGTCTCAGCCAGAAGGATATTTTGAGTACGTGGTTCCGCCTCTGGAAGGGCTTTGGTGGTACGAGGACGGAACTTTTAACTTTTTAAAGCGTGATAACTGGCTCTGGACTTCAATGATAAGGCAGCCTGATTTTGTAACGACCGAGGTGTTTGAGTGGGCTGTCCATATATGTAAAAAGAAAAAGCCTGAGCTTAATGTGGACCTGGCAAGATTTGAAACCTTTGAGGAAGGGCTTTGCGTTCAGATGCTTCACAAGGGTCCTTACGCAACAGAGCCTCAAACTGTTGAAATAATGAAAGCATATATAGAGCGAAATGATTTGTTGGATGAGACAGGCTTACTTCGGAAGCATCATGAGATTTATCTGCAGGATCCAAGAAAAACTGCTCCTGACAGGCTTAAGACAGTTTTAAGGCATCCTGTTAAAAAAATTTCATCGGAAGAAAACCTGTGATATCCATACCAGATTATTTACACCCTGGAGGCTTGAATATACTGATATACTTATATCAAGAAACAGAAAAACGAATGCGGAATAAAATATCTTTTCTCTGGTTCTGACAGGAATTGATGATATGAATTTTAACAGCTTCGGATGAATAATGTAAATCAGAAACAGAGATATTATACCCCATATTATAGTATTCCTCAGGCAGATATACCCCATGATACTACCAAAGTTGCCACTGTAATCCCAGAGACGCTTTGGTGTTAATTGGCTTAGAAGAATACCTGCAAACAGTTCAACCGCAGAGGTCATTAGAGAAGCACAAATAAATAATAAAAAGGGATGGGACTTTATTCGGTTTAAAATATATACAACTGAAATTGAGCCTGCTCCATAGACCGCACAGAGGGGGCCTATAAGGAACCCTCTTTTTACTATGTGTCCGTGGTATAGGGACATATATATGGTTTCAGCCAGCCAGTAAACGAATATACAAGAAAACTAATAAACAGATTTATTATTCTTTCACTTAATAAGGTCTTGCCGGATAATTCACTTCTGCTCTTGACAACAAGGTTCATAGCTGAAGTAACCTCCTGAATTAGTACCTTATATAAGTATATTCAAATGCGCTTAAAAAATTGAAAGTTATCTTTTGGTGTTCTAAATATTGATAATGGGCGAAAAGCCCAAATAAGTCTATAAGCTGTGCAAAGGCTATGAAAGTTGACATTCCAGGCATGCTTTGATAATATCTCACTATCAACCAGAGCTTTTTATGATATTTAACAAAAATCAGGATGTGACCTTGTGAAAACAAACAACAGTAACCATAGGAAATGTAAAATAATTCTGGGCAGCAGAGAGCTTTCATATACCCTAAGGAAAAGTAGCAGAAAAAGTATTGGTATTTCAATTGATAAAACCGGAAACATAACTGTCACAGTACCAAATAGAGTATCTGAGGCTTCAGTAAATGATGTTCTGAGAAAAAAGTCAGCCTGGATAATAGAGAAACTGACAGACATAGAAGCCGCAGCTAAAACATTCAGCCCTAAGGGATTCAATCCGGGGGAAAGCTACCCGTTTCTGGGGAAAATGTATAACCTGAAGCTTATTGAGGATATACACCTGAAAAGACCTAGTGTCAGGTTAGGGCAGGACAGTCTCGAGATTTACTATAAGGCCCCGAAAGAACCGGCAGTTCTTCGCAATACATTAAAGCAGTGGTATGTATCCCAATTTATCCGGTTGCTTGAAGAGAGAGTTGGGTTTTATTCCAAACTGGTTGGTGTCGTACCCGGAAGGATAACTATTCGGGAACAAAAAACACGCTGGGGTAGCTGCAGTTCAAAAGGAAATCTCAGTTTTAACTGGAAGTTGATACTTGCTCCTGCCGAGGTGATGGATTATGTAGTTGTCCACGAGCTTTGTCACATGAAGGAATTAAATCACTCCTGGAAATTCTGGACTCTTGTTGAGAACGTCTGTCCAAAATATAAGGAATACAGAAAATGGTTGAAGGAAAATGGAAGTCGGCTTAATATAGATTGAAGAAAAATCGTGGCCGGCTTAATATAGATTTGAAGAATAATTGAAACTGTGTAAAAGTGTTGAAAATAGTCGGAATATTATATAAAAATGTACATTGATATATACTCGGAGAAGTAATATACTTTTCTCTATATAAAAATATTAGCTGCTATATTCACAGATAAAGTTCAATAGTTTTTGTATTATTAAATAATATTGGGAGGTCAATATGATTTACAAAAAGTATGGAAAAACCGATAAAGACATTTCTGTAATTGGTTTCGGAGGAATGAGATTCCCAAAAGAGGGAGATACCTACAACTATGATAAATGTGCCGAAGTAGTTATTAAGGCCAATGAACTCGGTGTCAATTATTTCGACACGGCACCAACCTATAATGATGAGAACAGTGAAAAAATAATGGGTCATGCTTTTAAAAATATGAAAAATCCATTCTATGTTTCAACCAAGAGCAGTCAGAAGGATGGCTCCAAACTCAGAACCCAGCTGGAGCTTTCTCTGAAAAGAATGAATTTGGAAAAAATTGATTTTTTTCATATCTGGTGTATTCTCAATATGGACGACTACAGGAGCAGAATGGTTAAGGGCGGAGCCTACGAAACGGCAATGAGGGCAAAGGAAGAGGGACTTATAGAGCATATTGTTTTCTCAACACATTGCAACGGTGATGAAATTGAAGCAATTGTAAATGAAGATTGTTTTGAAGGCATGACAGTGGGCTATAATATTTTAAACTTCCCATTCAGGCAGAAGGGATTACAGGCTGCTTACAAGAAGGGTCTCGGAGTGGCTACCATGAATCCCTTGGGTGGCGGTCTTATTCCTCAAAAAGCTGACTATTTTGATTTTATAAGAAGCAGTGATGACAATACTGTTGTGGACGCCGCTTTGAGATTTAATGCATCCCATGATGAAATAACCACAGTTTTAGCTGGGATGAGCAGTGTTGAAGAGGTGGTTCAGAACTGTCATATAGGGGACAATCTGAAGAAATTTGACGAGAAAAAGCTTAAAGAAATTGAAGGTATGCTGTTTAACTCAATGGATAAGCTTTGTACCGGCTGCCGTTACTGTGAGCACTGTCCAAAGAAAATACCCGTTTCGAAATATATGCTTTCCTATAACAACAAGATACTTCAGAATGAACAGGAGGTTCTCAATAATTTGAAATGGCATTGGGGTATTGAGAGCAAGGGTGTTAAGGATTGTATTGAATGCCGAATCTGCGAGGGTAAATGTACCCAACACCTTCCAATCATCAGCAGACTAAAGGAAATAGGAGTATGGGGAGATACCCTATAATGTGGTGAATAGTGAAAAGTAAAGATTGGCTTGCTCCCCAAGCCTGAACTAATAAATAGTAACGTTGAACAGTTTAAAAAAATATAGCCCGGTAATGCCCGGGCTATATTTTTTTTATTTTAATAAAGTGAAAATCACATATTTCTTTCCCCTCGGCAATAGTTCCGCTTCTTTCGAACTTTATTTTTGGCAGATAGCCGCTGAAGGAAGTGGTGTCATTGGCACAAAATACAGTACATAACTCCGGATGCCCATATTTGCTTGTGGTTTCAAAATAAACGCAGCTTTTAAGATTAAAATGGATTTCCTTATTATCATGCCTGACCCACTGGGTTTCCCAGCCTTCAATGGGGTAACCTTTACGCATAACCCTTTTTGAGAATAGTTTGAATATGTAATAGCCAAATGGAATTTTCATAAGCTTTTGATTTTTAGTTTTTGCTGCCAAAGCATGTTTCTGAGTTTCCTCAAGGGTATTCGTGTACGCAGCGTCGGATGGATAATCATTTTCAAGCAAAGCCATATAATACGCAAGTACGGGAAAGATGTTTCCTGTCATATGAGCTTTAATGACATCGCTACCTCTGTAGTCAGCTTCATCCTTCATTTTTTGAAAAAGCTCTTCGGCTTTATTGTAGATAAGTATACCTTTTTCATTTCCATACTTGTGAATACATACAGATTTTAGATCCTTGAACCTGGTGTCTGAGTAATTTTCAGTTTCAGAGTAATTCATTATCTCCAAGCTCCCCCAATATAATTTCTTTCACTGATATCCTTCGATGTATTCCTATAATTATAGCAGCAGGGGGAAAAAATTTCCACGTCAACCAATCACTATTTATACTGACATTCCAATTACCTTATCTATTATATTTTTTTGTAATTGTATCTCTATATAAACATTGATAGCGGTTTATACAAGGTATTAAAATGAATTTGATAAAAAAATAACAATCATTAAGTTAAGGGTTCGGAATTGAAATTCCAGGTTTCAAGGAGGCGAAGAAATGAACCATTCAAGATTTGAAATTGTGAGTGAGATTTTAACTAAATATGATAATAACAAATCATATCTTATAGCAGTTTTACAGGAGATTCAGAACGAGTATAAATATTTACCGGAGGATATTTTGGAATATGTAGCTGAAAAGCTGGAAATCAACCTTTCAAAAATATTCAGTGTTGCAACATTTTATGAAAATTTTTCACTAGTTCCTAAAGGTAAATACATTATAAAGATATGTGACGGTACTGCCTGTCACGTAAGAAAATCAATCCCAATACTAAATGCCATGAGAAAAGAGCTTGGACTAAGTGAGAGCAAGCATACCACTGAGGATATGCTATTCACCGTTGAAACGGTTTCCTGTCTCGGAGCGTGCGGACTTGCACCGGTTATTACAATAAATGATAAAGTGTATGCCAAAATGACGCCCGATTCAATAGTTGAAATAATTAGGACTTTAAGGAGTGAAGGATAATGATGATAAAGAGTCTCGAGGAATTAAAAACCTTTTCTGCCAAGTCTTCAAAAGCACTAGATAATCAGAAAAAGAAGGTTTTGGTTTGTGCCGGTACAGGGTGTGTTGCCGGGGGTTCCATTGAAATTTATAACAAAATAAAAGAACTGATAGAAACTCATGAGCTATTGGTTGACATAGAGCTTGATTGCGAAAAAGAGGGAATAGGAGTCAAGAAAAGTGGTTGCCATGGCTTCTGCGAAATGGGTCCGCTGGTAAGGATAGAGCCTGAGAATTACTTGTATCTGAGAGTTCAGTTGGAGGACTGCGTAGAGATAGTTGAGAGAACCCTGCTCAATAATGAGCCTGTAGAGCGCTTGATGTTCAGCTCAGAAAATCGCATCTATAAAGCACAGGAGGATATTCCCTTCTACCAGAAGCAGACCAGAATGGTTTTGAAAAACTGCGGAAGCATAAATGCCGAATCCCTGGCAGAATACATAGCTAAGGGCGGATATGAAGCTCTTGCTAAGGTGTTGTTTGAAATGAAACCTGATGAGGTCTGCCAATCAATTATTGACTCTAACCTTAGAGGAAGAGGGGGTGGGGGGTATCCTGCAGGAAGAAAGTGGTCGCAGGTACTCCGCCAGCAGAGCGATATAAAGTATGTTGTTTGTAACGGGGACGAGGGTGACCCGGGAGCCTTTATGGACAGAAGCATTATGGAGGGTGATCCTCATGGTGTGATAGAGGGTATGCTCATTGCTGGTTATGCAACAAAAAGTACGGCCGGATACATTTATGTCAGAGCAGAGTATCCTCTAGCCGTGGAGAGATTGAGGATAGCTATCGAAGACGCGAGAAAACATGGTCTTCTGGGTCACAACATATTAAATTCCGGTTTCTCCTTTGATATTAATATCAATAAGGGAGCAGGGGCCTTTGTTTGCGGCGAGGGCAGCGCCCTGACAGCTTCCATTGAGGGTGAAAGAGGAATGCCGAGGGTAAAGCCTCCCAGAACTGTAGAGAAAGGCTTATGGCAAAAGCCCACAGTACTTAATAACGTAGAAACTTTTGCAAACGTACCGCTGATAATAAGTAACGGAAGCGATTGGTTCAAGGGTATCGGCCCTGATAACAGTCCGGGTACTAAGGCTTTTGCTATTACTGGTAATGTAAATAATACTGGACTGATTGAAGTTCCTATGGGAACAACTCTGAAAGAAGTAATATTCGACATAGGCGGCGGGATCAAAGACAATAAGAAATTCAAGGCTGTTCAGATTGGAGGACCCTCAGGAGGGTGTCTGACAGAAGAACATCTGAACCTTCCTCTTGATTTTGATTCCTTAAAGAAGGTCGGTGCAATGATAGGTTCAGGTGGCCTGGTTGTAATGGACGAAGATACCTGTATGGTCGAAGTGGCGAGATTTTTTATGAACTTCACCCAGAATGAGTCCTGTGGAAAGTGTGTTCCATGCAGAGAGGGAACCAAAAGGATGTTGGAAATCCTTGAAAAAATAGTTGCCGGAAAAGGTTCATTAAAGGATCTTGACTTACTTGAGGAACTGGCTGATACCATAAGCACTACAGCTCTGTGCGGATTGGGTAAATCGGCAGCAAGCCCGGTGGTAAGTACATTAAAGTATTTCAGAGATGAATATATTGAACATGTTGTAGATAAAAAGTGTTCAACACATACCTGTAAGGCTCTGGGTTCAATAGTAATTGAGAGTGAAAAATGCAAGGGCTGCAGCAAATGTGCAAGGATTTGTCCCGTTCAGGCAATCAGCGGAAAAATAAAAGAGCCTTACATTATAAACCAGAGTAAATGTATAAAATGTGAGGCTTGTATTGAGGCTTGTACCTTTAAAGCCATTAAGGAGGTTTAATAATTATGCCAAATATGATTATAGATGGACAATTAGTTGAATTTGATGAGGAAAAAAACATTCTTTCTGTTATTCGAAAAGCAGGAATAGAACTGCATACCTTTTGTTACCACTCCGAACTGAGTGTTTACGGGGCCTGCAGAATGTGTATGGTTGAAGATAAATGGGGGGACACCATTACCTCCTGTTCAACTCCTCCGAAGGACGGAATGGAGGTTTGGACAAATACCGATAAATTGAAGAAACATAGAAAAATGATTCTGGAGCTACTGCTGGCTAATCACGACAGAGATTGTACCACCTGTGAGAAAAGCGGTAGGTGCAAGCTGCAGGAAATTGCTCTTAAGGTGGGCGTAAAGCAAATCAGATTCGGTCAGGAAAAGAAGCTTATGCCCATAGACGATCTTGGCCCTTCAATCGTAAGAAATCCCAATAAGTGTATTCTGTGCGGCGACTGTGTAAGAGCCTGTCAGGAAATACAGGGTGTTGGTGTACTGGATTTCGCATACAGAGGCTCTAATCTTCAGGTAACAACTGCCTTCAATAAGCCGCTGCATGAGGTGGACTGCATAAACTGCGGGCAGTGCCGTGTAGTATGTCCTACCGGTGCATTGCTGATTAAGAAGGATATAGACAGAGCGTATGAGGCCTTACAGGACAAGAATAAGCGTGTTATTGCTCAGATTGCACCGGCAGTGAGAGTTGCTATCGGCGAGGAGTTCGGAATGGAGCCCGGCGCCATCACTATGGGCAAAATTGTTTCAGCTCTTAGAAAACTGGGTTTTGATCAGATATTCGACACAGCTGTCGGCGCCGATCTCACGGTTATTGAGGAGGCTGAAGAGCTCATGGAAAGAATACAAAGTAGGGATATAAGCTCAGCAGCTGGGCCTTCCAGGAAAAATTACCCGCTCTTCAGCTCCTGCTGTCCTGCCTGGTTCAAGTATGCGGAACAGAAGCATCCTGAACTGATGGATAATATATCCTCCTGTCGTTCTCCGCAGCAGATGTTTGGTGTGGTTATAAAGGAGCAGCTTAAGAAGCTTTATAAAGATGATGGAAAAGAAAACGTAGTCATAGCAATAATGCCCTGTACTGCTAAAAAGTTTGAAGCGGCAAGACCTGAAAATACCACAGCCGGAATCAGGGATGTGGACATGGTTATTACCACTCAGGAGCTGGCTATAATGATCCAGCAGAACGGTATTGTGTTTAATGAGCTGGAAGATGAAGCACTTGATATGCCCTTTGGCTTTACAAGCGGCGCAGGTGTAATATTCGGTGTGAGCGGAGGTGTTTCAGAGGCCGTTTTAAGATATTACTACAAGGAGAAAACCTCTTCAACCCTGCAGAGTATATCCTATTCAGGAGTAAGAGGAATGGAAGGTGTAAAGGAAGCTTGTGCCGAGGTAGACGGTAGAAAAGTCAGAATAGCTGTAGTTCATGGACTTAAGAATGCTGAAAGCCTAATAAAAAAGATTGAAAAAGGTGAAGAAAGCTTTGACTTTGTTGAAGTAATGGCATGCCCTGGAGGGTGTATCGGAGGAGCCGGACAGCCCATTCCTCAGAATATTGATGTGAGAAAAAAGAGAGCCAAAGGAATATATAAGGTTGACAAAGCCTCGCCAATAAAGAGGTCAGAGGATAATCCGGCTATCGATGCTCTATATAACGGAATACTAATAAGCAACAGAGAGATACTCCACAGGCATAAGCACCATAGGGAGTAGACAAATTTCATTACTATTTGTGTACGCGCCGTGCGCGTAGATTGGAGATATTATGTCTGAATATAAGGATTGCTTCATAAAAAACAGTAAAACAGAGGAAGGTTTTTCAATATGCGAAAAGCTTTCAGTGGTAGATGATACAAAAACTGACATGGAGTATGATTGTTCCAGCTGCAATTACAAATAAGAAAGCATTGAAAGCATCGTGTATCAAAAAAAGTAAGAATCTTACGATTGACAGAAAATTAACATTGGTTTACAATTGTATTGTTATTAGTTTAACAATCTGCGGAAGGAGACTGATGCAATGCTTGATATTTATGTATGCGTAGGAAGCTCATGTCATCTTAAGGGGTCATATCAGATAATCAACTGCTTCCAGAGACTAATAAAAGAAAACCGTTTGGAGGAGAAAGCCACCTTGAAGGCATCCTTTTGTATGGGTAAATGTACAAATGGAGTTTGTGTTAAAGTTGGAGATGCTTTCTATGGAGATGTGGCTATTGTCAATGCTGAAAGCTTTTTCCTCGACAAGGTAATTAACAGGCTAGGGGCGGGTTTATGAGTATAATTCAATTTAAGGAAGCAAATTGTAAGAACTGTTACAAATGCATACGGAGCTGTCCGGTTAATGCCATTGCTTTCAGAAACGACCAGGCGGAAATTATCCATGATGAATGTACTCTCTGCGGGAATTGTCTGAAGATCTGCCCTCAAAATGCTAAGAGCGTAAACAGTGAAATCGACAAGGTTAAAAAGTATATCAGAAAGAAGGAAAAGGTTTATGTAAGCCTTGCCCCCTCATTTATTTCGGCCTACGATTATGATGAAAAATGGCTGTATTGCGCCCTTAAAAAGCTTGGATTCACTCATATTGAAGGAACTGCAAACGGTGCATATCAAGTATCCAGACAGTACGAAAAACTTTTAAATAAAAAAGAAATGAAAAATATAATTACCAGCTGCTGCCCCTCAATAATACTTCTTATAGAAAAGTATTATCCTCAGCTTATAGGACAGCTTGCACCGGTAGTATCTCCGATGATAGCTCATGCAAAAATGCTGAGAGAAACTTATGGACAAAGAATCAGGGTAGTATTCATTGGTCCCTGTTTATCAAAAAAGGAGGAATGCAACGATCTGCAGAATGAAAATCAGATAGATGCAGTGTTAACCTTTGACGAACTGGACAAGTGGTTTGAAGAGGAGGGCATAAGCCCTGACCAGGATCTATCGGAGGAAATGAAGAACTTCGATACCATTACAAGAATCTATCCTGTGCCTGGAGGAATTCTTAAAACCATAGACAAAAACAGCAGGAAAAATTACCGTTCAATTAGTGTGGATGGTGTTGAGCGATGTATCGATATATTAGATTCGATAATCGAGGGAGATATAGAAAACTATTTTATTGAAATGAGTAGTTGTACCGGAGGGTGTATTGCAGGTCCATGTATGAAGCATGTACAGGGTGGCTATCTGACCTCCAGGGAAAGATTACTTAATTATGCAAAGAGAACTTCAGCTTATCAGAATGACAGTAAGAATTCTGTGATGGCATCAACAAAAATAGAATTATCAAAAACTTTTTTCGACCGCTCGAAAAAAATGGAGCAGCCTTCAGAGGCGGTTATTCAGGGCATTCTGAACAGTATAGGAAAATTCAGCAAGGACAAGGAACTGAATTGCGGTGCCTGTGGATATCCCTCCTGCAGGGAGAAGGCAATTGCAGTATATATGGGAAAAGCCCAGGTTCATATGTGTTTGCCCTATATGAGGGAGAGAGCGGAATCAATTTCAAATATAATTATCAACTACACGCCATATGCTATTTTTGCACTTGATAAGAACTTGAATATTCAGGAAATTAACAAATCAGCAAAGAAAATGTTCAAGCTGGGTGCTACAGATGTAGAAGGTATGCGCATTGAAGAAATACTAAAATGTGAGTTGTTTGAAAAAGTCCTTGAGAATGACGAGAATATTTATGACGAAAAGTATGTTTATGAGGAATATAACATGATTGTTAAGCAATCAATTATTAATGTAAGTAAACATAACACCTTAATCGTATTGATTAATGATATTACAGATGAGGAAAATCAAAGACAGAAAATATTTGAAAGCCGTTCTCAGAATATTGAAATTGCACAAAAGGTTATGGAAAAGCAAATGATAGTTGCGCAGGAAATAGCAAGTCTGCTCGGAGAAACAACAGCCGAGACCAAGGTTGCACTGACGAAACTAAAAAAATCAATTATGTCAGAGATGGGTGAAGGTGAGTGAGCCTCTACATTGATGTTAACTACGAAAGTTTAAATAAATTCAGGGAAGAATTATGCGGGGACAAGGTGGAAATAATCAGAAGCTCCGACTCTGTGGTTGTTGTGCTTGCAGATGGTTTGGGGAGTGGGGTAAAGGCAAACATTCTTGCCACCCTTACCTCCAAAATAATCGGGACGATTATGTCTAACGGCCTGGATATTGATGAGGCTGTAAATACTATTGCCAGTACTCTGCCTGTTTGCAAGGAACGCGGAGTTGCATATTCAACCTTTTCAATCATACAGATATTCAATACCGGTGAGGGCTATCTTGTAGAATTCGATAGTCCTGCGGTGATGCGCTTAAGAAAAGGGAAACTGTTGGAGATTGAGACTGAAAGCCGCGAAGTCAGCGGAAAAGTTATTAATGAAGCCAGATTTACCGTCAGTCCTGATGACTTGTTCATAATGATAAGTGACGGTGTAATTCATGCAGGTATTGGGCAAACCTTGAATCTGGGCTGGCAGTGGAGCAATGTAAGAGAATACGTTCAGAAAACCTATAAAAAGGATATGTCTTCAAAAGCTATTGCAAAGCTTTTATTGTCGGCCTGTGACAGCCTGTATGCAAATGAACCCGGGGATGATACCACAGTAGTAGCTTTGAAAGCAAAAAAGCCCATTAAGCTTAACTTAATGATCGGTCCCCCGGTTGATTCAAATAAGGACAGTGATATTGTAACCAGGTTCATTAACAGAGAGGGAAAGAAGGTTGTGTGTGGAGGAACCACCTCTCAAATTGTCTCTCGTGTAACTCAGAAGGAAATTAAGACTTCAATTGAATATTTTAATCCTGCAGTCCCTCCCACGGCAGAGATTGAAGGAATAAATCTGACCACCGAAGGAGTCCTGACTCTCAGAAAAACACTTGAACTTCTGAAAACCTGTGTTTCACCTGAGAGCACCATGAGTGATTTTCTTAAGCTGAATAAGAAGGATGGAGCTTCAAAACTCGCTAAAATGCTGCTTGAGGAAAGTACCAGCATTTACTTCTTTATCGGTCAGGCCATTAACCCAGCACACCAGAATCCGGAATTTCCGCTCAATATGGGCTTGAAATTCAAGCTTGTTGAAGAAATTGCCGGTTTGTTGAGACAGGCAGGCAAACATATTACCATTGAATACTGTTAGTACTTAATACCGTATATATAATTACTTTAAATCCACTGACAATTTACTGGAATATTCTATGGAGGAACTATGGGATTACGAACAATACGCCTGAAACTTCATAATCCTGGCGCTGCAAAAAGAAATATAATCAACAATGCATTTATTAATTATAATAACGCATTTAATTACCTGCTTCAAAGAGCATATGCCGAAATAGACACTATTGAAGAGGAATACAGATCTCCCAGGGGTACTTACAGTACTATAGTTTTGTCAAAGTGGGTAGACCGTGATATATCGGCATATATAAACAGATATAACATACAGCCCTTTAAGGATTCTCTGAAGTTAGACTTTGGAATGACTTTAGCAGGTTATTTTATCCAGAAAAAAAGCAAGCCCGGCATGTCTTTTCCTAAACTGCGGAAAGAACCCGTAACAATGGAGGACAGACTCAGACCTGTATATTTTTGCAGACATGATGCGAAAAGAAGCTTTTGCCTTTTATATGATAAAGAAAATAAAAAGTTTTTTGCAAAGCTGTTTTTGATGAATACAAGGTTTGGTAAAACAAGGGAGAGCTTTAATTTTTCTAGAGAACTCACGTGTATTTCAAGAAATTATGAAAGCGTGAAAGCTCTAAAAAAGGAAACCTTTATTATAGTACCCCTTTCCTTTGGTAAATGGCAGTTGAGTATGCTTATGCAGGCTGTTGAGAAGCCTGAGATTCTTAGGAGCGGGAGGCTGATTTATAATGATGGAGAATATTATCTTAGTCTCTGTATAGATTTGCCTGAGGATAATAAAGTAGAGCCGGTTTCTTTCATGGGTGTGAGCAGAGGGATTGAGAATGCTGTTAACTATACTATAACAGACAGTAAAGGGCAACTGCTTCAAAACGGCTCTATGAGCTTTGACTTTACCGCAAATCCTTCTGAACAAAAAAGGAATATGTTCAACCTTGCAAATACAATTACAGATTTGGCTGTAAAGAACAAATCCATGGTAGTACTTCAAAATCTTACCGGCAAGGGTGACAAGCTAACCTGCAATGAGGACGGTAAAACAGTTAAACCTGTTTTAGGCTGCAAGCAGTACAACGAGCTTGTGAGAATAATAGACTACAAGCTGCCTCTTAAAGGCCTTCCTGAGCCTGCAAAGGTAAGCTCGGTGGATATTTTCCACAGATGCAGTATTTGTGGTAGCAACACCAGGAAAAACAGATTTTCTCAAACCAGGTTTTTATGTACGACCTGCGGTTTCAGCAGCGATCTCGACAGCCTCGGTAGCCTGAACCTTGCTACAAAGCTGCTTAAATACCGAAATACACCCATAAAGCTGAAAGCAAGAAGAACCATGGAAGGTATATACCTGCAGAATGAGCTCATTGGGCTGGAATTGTTTGTACCGAAGTCTGAGAGCCCTATGGAGAGGCTTAAGGAGAAAATAGAAGAAATTTCAGCTTCCATTGATAATTACTGTACCGATATGAAGCTTAGTGTTAAGGACGTAAAAGGTATTATTAATAAATTGAAAAGTCATGATTTTACCAACATTGAGATAGTTTAGTTTAATGTGCTTTTGCTGCCGCACATGGCCTACAGAGTGGGCATAAACATATTTTTTATCAATAAAAATTGTTTAGAAAGTGCAGCTATCTAATCTGTAAAGCCGGCTCGGGCAACTGAGCCGGCTTTATTAATTGAGGAAAGAAATGAATAAAAATGCTGAAGATGTAGAAATTAAATAGAAATTTATATTTGTAAGCAGAGTTTATATTTGTAAGCAGAGTTGCTGATTGACTGTACTATAAAAATTTGATAAACTAATGTAATGGAATTAAAGGGGAGTAGCTTACAAGCGATAAAGTCAACAACCGGTTTTAATAAGACCTGGCTTTATTCTCCAAAGTGGAAAGCAAGACCTTTGAATGATTTATTTGCATTCAAGGTTTTTTTTTATAAAGGAAAGCGAAAATTTTGATGTAATTACTATCAGGAGGCTAAAATGTCAACAAAAAGAGCAATAAAATTCGTTTTACTTTGGATTGGACTTGCTATCCTTTTCAACGTCGGGGTTTGGGTTTTTGAAGGTCAGCATAAGGCGTTGGAATTCTTAGGCGGGTATATGATTGAACTCAGTTTGAGTGTGGATAATCTTTTCCTGTTCCTTATCCTATTTACAAGCTTCGGGATAAAACCACAACATCAGCGGAGAGTATTAAACTATGGTATATTTGGTGCAATTGTTCTAAGGCTGATATTTATTTTATTGGGAATAACAATTATCAATAAAATTCACTGGATATTATACATATTTGGTATAATACTGATAATCAGCGGAGTCAAGATGATGTTCAGTGGAGAAGAGGCCGGGGATCATAAAGACAGCAAGCTATTGAAGCTTTTGAGTAAAATATTGCCGGTCACAGA
The DNA here is from genome assembly GCA_023431385.1 of Bacillota bacterium. GTDB lineage: Bacteria > Bacillota > Clostridia > Acetivibrionales > DSM-1351 > Ruminiclostridium. The sequence goes on from JAEYWA010000040.1 coordinate 36,347, forward strand.
TACATTGCATGAAGAAAAGTTCTTCGTAAAAATAAATAATGTACTTCATGCCACCCCACTTTTTGCCATACTTGTACTTATTGAATTTTCCGATATCCTTTTTGCAATTGATTCAATACCAGCAATTTTTTCTATTTCTACAGATCCGTTTATTGTGTATACGTCAAATATATTTGCAATATTGGGACTCAGAAGCCTTTACTTTGTACTGGCGGCAATGCAGGAGAAATTCAAGTATGTTAAGTTTGGAGTCGCATTGATATTAATGTTCACTGGTGTTAAGCTGGGAATACTGTTTTTCAATATAGAAATACCGATAATTTATTCCTTGCTCACTATTTTTACAATTCTTTTAGGAAGTGTAATCACATCAATTTTGGTAAACAGATATAAGGAAAGAAAAAAGATGGAAGTTGGAGTAGAAAAGGTTCTATATATAAAATAAGCTTATGTAGGCCATAGCTATAAAAAACTCAGGGGCTGCAAGAGGCCCCTGAGTTTTTGCTTTTTTTAGCAATCATGATTGTTGTTTCCGCAGAAGCAGCAGAACAAAATAATAAGAATTATTAAAACCCATATCATGTTGTCATCAAAACAGCCGCTACCTTTACCACCAAAAAAACCACCCATAAAAACACTCCCTCCAAAATATTTATTGTTATTTTAATAAAAGTAGATCAGGCAAATATTTAATCCGTTTTGTATACGTACTACTTACCTGACTAATAACATACTATTCAGAACCCTTTTTTTTGTTACAAATAAAAAATAACAATAATAAATAAATTTAATATAATAAACTAGGAGTTCTTTCAGGGGTTTTTATTTGATGAGAGCATATAAGAAGAAAGCATTGCATAATAAGGATAAAAGCGATATGGATGCTCCTGTAGCTGAAGATAAAAAAAAATTAAGATTCGAGCTGGATTTTAAGGAATACATGGGCCAGACGGTTACTGTATTTGTAAATGCAGGAGGCGAGGTGGGTAAGGGATTTACTGGTGTTTTGCTGGGGAGCACTAATACCTATATAAAACTTCTTATGCTCCCTTCAATGCCCCCGGTCTGTTCCCTGGGAAATGCCTGCACCTGCAATACTGACAATATACTTTTCTGTGCTTTATGCCCTTTTAACAAGAAGGCTTCAGCAGGTTCTACAGCAATTATACCAATAGCTGCCATATCAGCCTTTATACATAACAACTTTAATTCAAGCACAAAATTTTGTTAGTGTATTAAACATATTAATATGTGATAAAATTACATAGTAGTAAGTTGTATAGTATTAATTTATTTTGTTATAAATCATAAAGAAATAAATCATAGAGAGATAAATCATACAGTACTTAATTACTATGTGATTAAACGCTGTATGATACTAAAATAAAAAGGCAGGATATATGATATATACAAATGAAATAATCTACCCCAACAGCGTCGATTATATTATTGAAAGACTGAATGAGAACGGATTTGAGGCTTTTATTGTAGGAGGTTGTGTCAGGGATTCCATTCTTGGAATAACTCCATGTGACTGGGATATTACAACTAATGCCCAGCCTGAAGATATTAAAAGGCTCTTTGACAAGACCTATGATACAGGTATACGGCATGGCACTGTAAGTGTAGCAGTTAATGGTGATATTTTTGAAGTCACTACCTACAGAATAGACGGTACTTATTCCGATTCACGAAGGCCGGATAATGTCAGCTTTACAACAAGCCTGAAAGAAGACCTGGCAAGACGTGACTTTACGGTAAATGCTATGGCTTACAATTCAAGAACAGGATTGATAGACTACTTTGATGGTCTTAATGATATTGAACAAAAGCGCATAAAAGCTGTAGGCAACCCCGAAGTCCGATTTCTTGAGGATGCCCTCAGAATGTTACGGGCAATTAGGTTTAGTGCACAGCTGGGATTCACAATAGAAAAGAGTACCTTTGACGCTATTTCAAAAAATGCAGGCTCTATCAGGAATATAAGTAAAGAGAGAATTAGGGAGGAAGTAAACAAAATACTACTCTCTTCTAAGCCTTCGTGCTTCAATATGCTCTATACTACCGGTCTTCTTAACAATATAATACCGGAATTCATACCCTGCTATTTTACCGAACAGAATAATCCATACCATATATACAACGTGGCGGAACATACTATGCTTACAGTCGAAAGTGTACCAAATACTATGATACTCAGATGGACAATGCTTCTTCATGATATTGGCAAGCCTTCCAGAAAGACTAAAGATGAGAAGGGAATCGATCATTTCTACGGGCACCCTGGGGTCAGCGTTCAAATGGCTGATAATATTTTAAATACTCTGCGTTTTGACAAAGCTTCTATAAAGAAAATACTTACCTTGATCAAATATCACGATATGGATCTTTTTGACACAGAGAGCTCGGTTAAAAAAGTAATAAACAAGGTGGGAGAAGAGCTGTTTTTAAGTCTTCTGGAAGTACAGAGAGCTGATGCGATGGGACAGAATCCTGTTTATCTGGACAAACGACTTATAACGTTGGATAATATTAAGCATATTTATGAGGAAATTAAAGAGAAGCATCAGTGTATAAATATTTCTGATTTGGCCATAAACGGAGATGATTTAATTTCACTTGGAATGAAACCCGGGAGAAAAATAAGACAGGTACTCTGCCAACTTTTTGAACAGGTTTTGGAGAAGCCTGATCTGAATGAAAAGGAGAAATTGATAGAATTGGCCAGGCAGTATATTTCTGATTAATTTGAATTACTAAGTACGTGGGGGGAGTGTTGATTTTGACTGGACTTGGAACCCTGGTGAACACCGGGGCAGTTATTGCAGGCGGAATTACGGGTACCATGCTGAAAAAGGGTATACCCGAAAAGTATAAAAAAACGGTGATGCAGGGAATAGGGTTATCAGTTTTATTTATCGGAATATCTGGGACAATAAAGGAAATGCTTACCATAGTGAACGGAAATAAGCTGGACAGGCAGTTTGTTATGCTTATGATATTCAGTCTTGTAATTGGAGGATTGTTGGGAGAACTTCTTAAAATAGAAGAAAGGCTTGAAAATATCGGAAATTGGTTTCAGACAAAAATTCCCTCCAAGAATGGCTCCTTTTCAACCGGCTTTGTCACAGCAAGCCTGGTATACTGTGTAGGAGCCATGGCTATAGTGGGAGCTCTGGAAGATGGATTATCAGGGAATGCATCAACTTTATTTGCCAAGTCTATTCTTGATGGGATTACAGCTGTTATATTTGCTGCTACATTGGGGATAGGTGTAGCATTTTCGGCAATTCCTGTGCTTGTGTATCAGGGGGGAATAACTTTGCTTGCCGGTTTTATCAAGCCATGGCTGAATGATATGGTTATAGCTCAGATGTCTTTGGTGGGTGGAATTCTTATTTTTGCAATAGGGATAAATCTTTTGGAAATCAAGAAAATTAATGTGGGAAATTTGCTTCCTTCAATTTTCATACCAGTCTTATATTATGCAATTTTGGGTTTATTCTGACGAGTTTTTATATAGATAAAAATAATATTATTTTCGGGAAAATGGTTGACAAAATCGGCGAACCACTTTATAATAACTTTTGCGTGATAGTGATGCGGGTTTAACTCAGCGGTAGAGTGTCACCTTGCCAAGGTGAAAGTCGAGAGTTCGAATCTCTTAACCCGCTCCATACTAACGCGGGT